>JAWOIH010000099.1:0-2959 GCA_046484725.1 Candidatus Desulfacyla sp.
TGGGCCTCGACAATAGCCTCCAGAGGGAAGGTGCGGTCGATGACTGAGTCCGCTTTTGCCTGCTTCAGGGCGCCGGCAAGGTGGTCAATGATTGCAGGGTCGGGCGGGTAGAAATCATCCAGCCGCTGCAAGGTCTGCAAAAGGTTGCTGGCGAAGGGGGTTTCCTGAACCAGTCCGATATCCGTCGGCAACGCATGATAAACGAATTTGCAGGTAAGGGAGTCTTCGAAAAACCATGCCGGTACCTGCGTAAACAGTTCAAAGGCAACCCCGGGGTTGAGCGCGTAAAGGGCTTCCATCACCGCACTCGCCCTTGCGGCATGGCCGAATCCATGGGGTGTGATAAAGTATGCAATCAGCATGGACCAAAAGTGGCCTGTCCGGAAACGCTACCCCACGACCCAGACGGCGCAATCCTTGGCATGGTTGACGATCTTGCTGGAGACGCTGCCGAAGAGAAACGCCTCTTTGCGGGAGATGCCCTGGCGGCCGACCACGATGGTGCCGTAAGCCTTTTTCCCCTGCTCGCTCAGGATGCATTCGGCCATGGAGGGGCAATAGCGCAGGGTGGATTGGGTGGTGACCTTGTCGGTCGCAAAACCCGCATCGAGCAGGATGTTCCGATACTTTTCCAAGGTGTGGCCGATGCGTTCGCTGTAGTGCTTAAGGAATTTGTCCTTGTCCTCGGGATTGGGGAAATAGTCCTCTTCCGGGTCCGGGATGATGTGCAGGATCGTGACCTCAAAACCCGGCGTTTTCCCCAACACAAAACCCACATACCGTATCGCGTGTTCGGCGTTGGCCGACTCGTCAACGGCAATCAGAACCTGGTGGTTGAAGGCCGTGTAGTCCGTCTCGTTCATGGGATCGCTCCTTTTTTGATTGCCGGCCCGCATGCGGCGTGGGTGTTCCGGGACTTTGGATGAGCATCACGATGGTTGTGCGTCTTTCAAATCCGCCAGCAGTTGAGAGGTGTCTTCGTAAAACCAGTTGCTGGCTTTGGAAAAGTGCATCAGCACCAGGTTCAGTTCCTCGGGAACATACGGGTAGATTTTTTTGAGATTGGCAACCCGGTTGTGGAAGACGATATTCATATCCCCCCCGGTGAGGCGGGCAAAGACATCGGGGCGGTTTTTTTTCAGATCTTCCTGAAGGAGGTCGCCCTTGCCCACAAGGTATAAAAGCACATTGCCCAGCCCGAAAAGGTCGTAGCCGTAGATATTTTCGCGGTGCCGGTAGTTGAAATCGAAATCGATCCAGCGGTACTGGTCGGCCTGCCGGTCGACGAGGATGTGGTCCCTGCGGATATCCCCGTGTTTTTCTCCGTTGGCATGCAAGAAGTGGATCGCTTCGACGCATTCGATAAATTTGTTGAGGATACCCGGGAAGGCTTCATGAAAATAGGCCTCATGGGGCGCTTGGATATCGGCAATGGTGTCGTGGAGGGTTTTGCCCGCGATATAGTCGAGGACCCGGATGGTGTTTCCCTTTGCGTCGCTGGTCGAAAACCCCTGCATGAAGCTGGGATGATTCCTGACCAGCTCGAGGATGCGGGCCTCCTTGCGCGGGCTGCGGAAGCACTCGAACTCGATGCCGCCGATGGTGGCCATGAATCTCTCGTAATAGACCAGCTTGATGATCTTTAATTCGCCGCTATTCAGATCAATGGAGCGTTTGACCCAGTATTTGACCTCATCGTCGAGGCCGAAACGACCCTCCTTGGCATTGTTGCGGATGAGATAGGGGGTGTCGTCCAGCAGCAGGATGTCGCCGTAATCGACGTTGAAGAAATCGGAGGTGTCCGTCAGGAAGCGCATCCCGTCGACCTGGCCGATGGATGGCATCCAGCGAAGGGCCATCTTTTGGATTTCTTCTCGGGAAGGGCAGGGTGGCATGGGTATGATCACTTACCTTGGGCAATTTTCGGGTTACGAATCCGTATGATTGATTACGACTGCTGCTGCGTTCCGCCGCCCCGACCGACGCCGTTCATCAGGTTTTAAAATACCGAAGAACCATCGTCCTGTCAATCCGGCGACCATCTCAACAATCGCTCAATTCAGGTTTGCGTGGGTTGGGTGGGGGATGCCGGTTTTTCCCTTTGCGGAAGGGGATCCATGATATACAATGCACCCAACTATTGTCCATCCAGAAAATGGATGATCCTTTTCACTTCGCTTGAGGCCTTTATGCCTTATAATATACAAAACAATTGGTTAACTCAAACAAAGGCAAGATTGTCAGTAATTTTGCCGGTCTTGGTCATTTTTCAAATCCTATCCGCTTCCGCGACCAATGCCGCCCGGACAGTCAAAGTGGGGATTTATAACAATAAACCCCTCGTATTTATGGATGAAAGTGGCAAGCCTAAAGGGATTTTCGTTGATCTGCTGGAGCATGTGGCGGCTAAAGAGCAATGGGATTTGAAGTATGTCCCCGGAACATGGTCGGATGGTCTCGATCGGCTGGAATCCGGTGAAATCGATCTAATGACCGCGATTGCCTATTCAGCGGAGCGAGCAAGAAAATATAACTATGCCTATACAACGGTTCTAACCAACACGGCAGACGATCTGACGATGTGTGGCGGTGTTTACTACAGCTTCGAGGGAGAGGACATTCGTGTCTATTTCCCTAACCCGAAGGCAAAACTGCCTGTAATGATGAGAGACAGTAGCATCGTTTTGTTTCCTTGGGGGCGCCGGCAGGAACAGAAGGGCACTCTACCATTAGGCGGCTGGGCGAGGCTGGAGTCCGTCCATGCGGGTCGGTGGGACAAATGGTTTCCCGTGCCCGTCAAATTGCCGATAAAGAGTTTCATGGAGAAGGACATAATCGGGAATACTCACTGGTTTGACCTAACCAAGGGGAAGTATATTCAGGGCCTAGTGGCGAGGGATGGCCAGGAACAGCGAATCTATGTGGTGACCGTTGACCCAGAGATGAGTGATGCTGTGCA
>JAWOIH010000134.1:0-19173 GCA_046484725.1 Candidatus Desulfacyla sp.
CCAGGAAGACCGTTGACAGGGAGGGTCGGGCACCCTTTGCGGCGAGGCGCACATTCAGGAGGGTCTGGCTGCTCAGCCAACCTGCCAGTCCCTCTGAAAACTCGCCGCCAACGTGCTGAACAACGACAATTCCGGCCCGGAGGTCTCCGGGCAGTCCGGAAAGGACGGTCGCCAGCGCCTTGGGGCCGCCCGTGGAGGAACCGACCACCACAAGGGGGGGGAGATCCCTTGTCGGGACGGGTCGTTTGCGACCCTGAGGGGACAGGGCGGAGGGGGTGCTCAGCCTTCGGATGGTTTCAATCCGCTTGAGCAATGCCTCCCTGCTCTCCTGTGCGGCTGCATCGTTTCCCATGACGGGGGTATTGACGGCATCCAAAGCCCCGTGGCCCATTGCCTCAAAGACCTTGGGGGTATTTCCATCCATGGCGGCGGTCACAATCAGGATCGGACAGGGGGATTCGGCCATGATCCGGCGGGTGGCCTCCACACCGTCCATGATCGGCATGATCAGGTCCATGAGGACCAGGTCCGGCGTATCCGCCGCGCACTTTTTGACTGCCTCGGCGCCGTCCCGGGCCACCCAGGCCACCTCATAGCCGGGGACCTTGGTGACAATCTGTCGCAGGAATTCCACCACCAGGGCCAGATCATTGACAATGCCGATCCGCACCATCACGCCTCCCCGATAAGGTCCACCGCAGCATGAATGAGGGAGTTATCCTCAAAACTGCTCTTGGTGAGGTAGTAGTTGGCGCCCGCATCCAGACCTAGTATTCGGTCCTCTTCCTTGTCCTTGTAGGAGACGATGATCACGGGGAGAGATTTGAGTTCGGGGTGCTGTTTGATCTGTTTGACAAATTCGATGCCGTTCATCCTCGGCATATCCACATCCGATACGATCATATCATAATGACCGACACGCACGGCGTTCCAGCCGTCCACCCCGTCCACTGCGGTTTCGACGTCGTATCCCCTGCTTTCAAGCAGTTTACGTTCCATCTCCCGGACCGTGAACGAATCATCGACCACCAAAATCCGCTTTTTTTGTCGGGTCGTCCCCTTTCCTGCCTCAAGGCTCAGTTTGCGAAGCCTGCGGCCCGTCAGAAGGTTGTCGATGGACCGAACCAGGTCCTCCACGTCAAAGATGAGCACCGGCGAGCCATCCAGCATCACGGCGACCGAACTGATGTCCGGGACCTTCCCCAGTCTCGGGTCCAGAGGTCGCACCACCAGGTCGTATTCCCCCAGGAAACGATCCACGGAAAGGCCGTAGAAGTTCAATCTGTCGCTGACCACCACCACGAACAGGGCGTCCCGTTGCTCGGGAGGGGCATCCAGTTCCAGAACGTTGTGGATATCCACCAGGGCGATATTGTTGTCGTCAAACCTGAAATACTGCCGGTCCTCGACCGTGCTGATCTCCGACCTCGGGAGTTCGAGACACCTCTCGATTCGGGCAAGGGGAAAGGCATAGGGCTCCCCGGCAATCTCCACCAGAAAGGTTCGCACCACGGAGAGGGTAAGGGGAAGCTCCATATGAAAGGTCATTCCCTCGCCGGGCCTGGATACGGCCCGGACCACCCCGCCCACATCATGCACCATATTCCGGACTACATCGAGACCCACGCCCCGGCCCGATATCTCCGTCACATTCTGTGCAGTAGAAAATCCAGGAAGGAAGAGAAAATCCATAAGTTCCGAATCGCTCATCTTTTCGACCATATCCTCGCCCGCAAGGCCCTTTTCCACGATCTTTTGTCGCAACGTGTCCAGATCGATGCCGTGGCCGTCATCGGACAGCGTAATCATGAGCATGCCTGAACGGTGAGCGGCCTCCAGGCGCAGGGAGCCGGTCTCGGGCTTCCCGGCATGAACGCGGTCCTCGGGGGGTTCGATCCCATGATCCAGGGCGTTGCGAAGGAGGTGGTTGAGGGGGGCATCCAGTTTCTCCAGGATATCCCGGTCCACTTCCGTTGATTTTCCCTTGATTTCGAGACTGACCTTCTTGCCCAGTTCCCGGGCAACGTCGCGCACCATTCTCGGAAACCCCTGGACCCCGTCTGAAAAGGGACGCATCCTCACTGAAATGACTTCATGGTAAAGCCGGTCGGAAAGTGCCGCGGAGGTACTGTTGAATAGATCGAACTGATTCAGCCGTTCCCCCACCTTGCGGCTGCATTCCTTGGTCTTTGTTCTGGCCTGAAGCACGAGATCCGATGCACCCGGGCCGCTTCCCTCTTGAACAAGGACCTCCTGCAATCCATCCAGGATCGTAAGCAGTTCCCCATGATTTCTCTTGAGTTCCAGCAGGGTCTCAGAAAATGCCGGGAGCCACCGGGCATTCACGACCACCTCTCCGGCCTGGCCCATGAGGCGCTCGATCTTTGCGGCCGTGACGCGTACCGTACGGTCCTTGTCCTCCGCCGTACGCAGCTGGGGCAGGGTTTCGACACCTTCCCGGGGGGACGGCAGGTCCACGTCCGTTTCCGAATGGGCCGGGACCGGTTCAGACGGGTGCCTGGCCGGCGGGGGTGCCTCCTTTGGGGAAGGTGTTTCGATGGGAGAAACCGGGATGGCCGTTTCTCCATCTATGATGGACGATATGGCGCCAACCAGGCGGTCGATCTCCTCACGGTGCCGGCTCAGCCAGTCCGTTTCTCCCTCACTGAGAGAATGGGCAAGCTGGGTCAGGATGTCCACGATCCGGAGGAGGATATCGATCTGATCGGAGCCTAAGGAGACCGTCCCTTTCTGTGCGGCCACAAAACAGTCCTCCATGACATGGGCCGCCCGGACCGCAACATCCAGGCCCAGGACCCGGGCCCCACCCTTGATGGAATGGGCCGCCCGCATCAGGGCCTCCAATTGATCCGTGGCCCCCGGATTGCTTTCCAGTGCCAAGAGGCCGTCGTTCAGTACAGCCACATGGGTTTCCACCTCTGCCTGGAAAAGATCCAGCATGGTGGGATCCACCATGTCGAGCTTTCCTTCCCCGGTTTTCGTATCCCTTACCGCCGCAGGGTCCCTTGAAGGGGCGTGAGGCGGAGGCGGCGTCTCCGTGGACCGTATCCCCTGTATGGCCGCTATCAACCCTTCAATGTCATCCTGAGATCGGTCAGCCGATTCGGAACCGGTTGCTTCCGCTGCCTCGGTGATCTGGTTGAGGACGTCAACACCCCTGAGCAGGATGCGGATCTGATCCGGGCCCAGGGCCGCCTCGCCCTTCCCGGCGGCTGCAAGGCAATCTTCCATGGCATGGGAGACCTCTGCCGCCACATCAAAGCCCACAATGCGGGCCGCCCCCTTGATGGAGTGGGCAGCCCGCATCAATGGATCGAGTGAATCCATCGCATCAGGATCATCCTCTAATGCGAGCAGCCCGTCGTTTAGTATCGCAACGCAGTTCTGGACCTCCGTTTGAAAGAGTTCCAACATGGCCGGGTCGGCGATGACGGATGAGTGTCCGGGGCCTGATTCCTTTGCCTGCGTTGGGCCCCCGCCTGCAACGGGCGATGTTGCCATCTCTGCCCTTGCAGGGGAGGTTGAGGGGATCTGAGACTCCGGACGCGTTTCCGTTGAGGAAATCCCGTTCATGGCCGCGATGAGACCTCCGATCTCTTCCTCATGCCGGGTCATCCATTCGGGTTCATCGGCCGAACAGGCAATCTGGTTGAGCATGTCCACGCCCTTCAGGAGGATCTCGATGGCATTGCGTCCCAGGGAGAGCACACCCTTCTGTGCGGCGATAAATGAGGCCTCCAAGGCCCGGGACACGGCAATGGCCTCATCCAGATCCACGATCTGCGCCCCTCCCCTGATGGCGTGGGCGGCCCGTATCATGGCATCCATCCGGTCAATATCGGCCGGATTTTTCTCAAGGACCAGCAGCCCGTCGCTGATGGTGGCGGCATGACGTTCCACCTCCGTACGGAAGAGATCCATGATGGAATGATCATCGGAGACGTAACCGTTCTGATCCGTCATTGGACGCTCCTCTTGAGGCTGTAAAACAGGAGTTCGTCATCCAACAGGGCCACATGCCTGTCTTCCCACTTGAAGATCCTTTTGGTAAACGAGGACTTGGACTTGGCCACCGTCGCCGGGACATTCTGGAACAGGCCCGGATGGACATGGTGAATCCCATGGATCTCCTTCACCGGAAAGACCCACACATCGCCATCCTTGCTGACCACCATCATCCGTTCATGGCGCCTTACCGCTTTTTCGCTCTCCGGGGATTCCGGCTCCAGTTCGATCAGGCGGCCCAGGGATATGCATAACTGGATCTCGCCGTGAACATTCACCACGCCTTTCAATACCGGTCTTTTTCGATGGGGGACGGTGTGAATAGGGACCGTATCGATAATTTCTGCAAAAAACCGGGCCGGCAACGCCAGCCATTCGGTTTCAATCCGGAATGTCACCACCGGGAAGGTCCCGGTCGGCTCTTCATTCTTCTTTTCCAGCAGGACCTGACCCCATTCATCCTTGTATGTATCCGGGAGGTCCCGTTCCAAGAGATTCCGGCCCGCCTGGGTAAACACCTCGCAGTTGCGGCAGTGGATGACCCGTTTAAGCTCGGGACAGCGGGGACCGTCTTTGGCCCAAACCCCTATCCGTTTCCAGCATCTCTCTTCCTGTTGCTTCTCCATAATCCGTCCCCTCAGATTTCGGCCTGCTTCCGAAATACCCTCTGTGCCCTCTCTCGCAGATGGGCCGCCCGTGACCTGTCGCCACGGTTTTCAACAAGATAGGAGAGGTGATTCAAGGCCTCTGAATGGTTCGGGTCGAGATAAATGGCCTTGTTGAAGGATTCCTCGGCCTTTTCCGCCCTGTCCAGTGCTTCATATATCAGCCCCACCAGAAAATGGGCCTGAACATGAACCGGATGGTCCTTCAGGAAATTTTGACAAAGCTCGAGGGCCGGCGAAAGAGATCCCTTGTCGGCCAGGCGCCGGGCCTCATCGAACAGGTCCCCATGGACGGCATCCTCTCCCCTGTTGTCCGGGTCCCTGTCCGAAATAGCGGATTCAGAGGCTTTGCCGGCCCTATGGGGAGAGACGGCCGGTCGGATCGGCAGAATGCATCTCCCGATCTCTTCGAGCTGTCTCCGGCAGGGCCGGGGTTGAGTGCCCGGGTCGTGGGGCCGCACCTTCTTCCTGAGCTCTTTCCGACAGGCGAACACGCCGAACTCAGGGATTCCCACCATCCCCCACAACACGGCAACCTGTCTTTCGGCATGCCCCAGAAACAGGATACCTGAATCGCTCAGCAACCGGTCCAAGATCTTTAAGGTTCGCTCCTTTGCCCGGGGGCTCAGGTAAATCAACAGATTGCGGCAGAAAATAATGTCATAGGGCCCCTGACCTGCCAGAATCCGGTCATTCAGGACATTCCCCCTGAAGAACCGGACCGCCTCGCGTACGTCGTCATGGAGGCGGAAGTCGTTGCCTTCGGGATCAAAATAGCGACTTTTGAAGGACAGGTCGTCGCCTCGGAAAGACCCTCGGGCATAGAGGGCCGTTCTCGCCCTGGCCAGGGCCGCCTCACTGATATCCACTCCGTCTATGTGGAACCGGTCGTTTTGAATGCCGGCATCCATCAGGGACATGGCGATGGAGTAGGCCTCTTCACCGGTGGAACAGGGGATACTCAGGACCCGCAGCCGACGGCCCGGGTTTTCCATGAGCCAGGTCCCTGTAACGTAATCCACAAGGAAGCGGAACGCCTTCTTGTTGCGGAAGAACCACGTCTCCGGAACGACCACCGCTTCAATAAGGGCATTCTGTTCCTTTTCAGACGCCATCAGACAGTCCTGATAGGCGGCGACGTCAGGCAATCCGAGGTCGGCCATTCGAAGACGAATCGCCTTGGCAATAACCTCGGAACCGATGGCCTCTGCGGACAGGCCGATCGCTTTCTCAAGAAACGATTCAATCATCGCCGGGGACATCATGGCCGCCTTCCAGCATGGGGAGGAATCGGAATGCTCCCGGAAGAAGGTCCAGATCAATATACTGGATCATTTCATTGCCTTCCATGATGAACCCCCCCAGATAGGGGGCGTCCTGCATGCTAAGCCCGGGGGATACGAATGCGTCCTGAGATTTTTTTACCGCATCGGTGACCCGCTCCGCGATAAGCCCGATGACCGCGGAGGTCTTATCCTCTCTGAGATAATCCACAAGGATAATCCGGGTGCTGAGACGCATTCGGCACGGACACCCCTGGATCAATTGCCTCAGGTCGATGACCGGAACGACCACCCCGCGGTAATTGAAGAGCCCGGCAAAGTAATCCGGGGTATGGGGCACTTGCTTGAGCTTCACCATGGGGGCCACCTCTCTGACCCTGTCACATTTCATGGTGTAAATGGTGTCCCCCAGATAGAATATGAGTACCAGCATGGCCCTCTCAGGATTGATGATTGACGATTGACGATTGAGGCGCGAGGCGTTAGGCGTCAGGCGCAAGGCGCAAGGCTCTCAATCAGCCTACAGCAAAAGAAGTACCCGGGTTTTTATGTCACTCAAGTGCGCTGAAGTTGAAGGCTGAAAGCGGGGTCAGTCTGTTGAGCCCCACAGCCGGTCATCAGCCACCAGCCATAAGCTATCAGCTATGAGCTGTAAACCCATCCATTCATCCAGCAATCAATTTCCGGCAACGAGCAACTCAACAAACCGGACAAACGCAACAAACCTTCAATAGGCCTCCACTATCTTCTGATACTCGCCGTTGGCCTTGATAATGGCAAGGCCTTCATCCAGTTTGTCGGCGTAATAGCGGGCCTTTGGGAAGGTCTTTGAAAAGGCGACGTAGATGTCGGCCTTTTCGCTGTCAAAGGCCTTCTCGATCTTATCGGTCAGACCGTTTTCCTCGATAAGCTTTTTCGCGGTCTTGTCATAGAGGATGGTGGCATCGATCCGGCCCATGGCCAATTTCTTCAGGTTCAAGAGGTCCGATCTCACCTCTATCTTCGTGATACGATCATTGCTGGAAAAGAAATCCCCATACCCGTAATCGAATACGACGCCCACCTTTTCTCCGTTGACCAGATCTTCCTTTCGAGTGGCTTTCAGCGGTTGGTCGCGGTTGTGATAGTAGGCCGACAATGCCGCGAAAAGGGGGGTCTTTCCAAAGAGATAGAGATCCTCATTGGCGTGTTCTTTGGGCACGTTAAAGGCCCCCAATATACCGCCGTCCCGGACGCTCTTCAACAGACGATTGTAGGGTCCCACCTGGAATATCACCTCGATGCCCACCGCCTTGAAGGCCGCACGGACCATCTCATTCGACATCCCGGTCCCGTCCTGGTTGGCATAAGGGACCCAGTCATTCTCAGCCCCGAGGGTAATGGTTTCAGCAGAGCTGACCGCAGCTCCCCCCAACAGAAACAGTATGATCAAAACCCACCGAATCATGGTCAACCTCTTGAGGCGCAAAGCGTTAGGCGCAAGGCGCAAGGCGTTAGGTTCTTTATCAGCATAGCGTATCAGCCATCAGCCATCAGCCAAAACCCCTGTCAGCTTACCTTGAACTTGGACACCTCATCCTGCAGGCCCCTTGCCGCCTCGTTCAACTGCTCGATGGCCGCATAGGTCTCGCGCAGGGAATCCATGGTTTCCTTCATTTCTTCGCTCAGATGGGCCATGGATTGATTGATCTTCTGGGCGTTTTCCGACTGCTGGCCCATGGCCACATTGACGTTCTCGAAATTGGGAGAAAGGGTCTGGACCTGTTCGATAATCCTGGCCAGTTGAACGCTGATCCTTCCCACATCTTCGGCGCTGCGATTGACCTCCGCGATAAATTTGTCCATCTCCATGACGCCCGCGGATACGGCCGACTGCATCTCCTGGACCATCTGGTCGATATCGAGCGTGGCCACGGCCGTCTGGTCCGCCAGTCTCCGTATCTCCCGGGCCACCACATTAAATCCCCTTCCATACTCGCCCGCCTTCTCCGCCTCGATGGCCGCGTTAAGGGAGAGGAGATTGGTCTGGTCCGCGACCTTGGTGATGGTGGTGACCACGTTCGTGATGTTCTCCGCCTTCTCGTTGATGGTCTCCAGCCTTCCGGATATGGATCTGGAGGCGGTCTCCATGTTGTGCATGGCGGATTCCATACGGGCCAGGTCTGTCTGACCCTTGCTTGCAAAACCGGCCGTTTCCTGCGACATGGACGCCACCTGCTCCACGGTCTGCACGAGTTGTGTGGCAACCTCTGAAATCTGCTCGACAGAGGTCACCATCCGGTTGGTGGAGGCCACCTGGTTGGCCATGGTCGTCTCCTGCTCCTTGGCCGTGGCCGCCAGTTGGGTGGAAGAGGAGGTGACCTGGATCCCGGATCGCTGGACCTGGCCCACCACCCGCCGAAACGATTCGGCCATGCCGTCAATGGCACGAAGGAGTTCGCCGATCTCATCATGGGTCGTGGCGGTGATGCGGACCGCAAGATTGAAGTTGGAAAGCTGTCGCGCCACTTCAGAGACCGCCTTCAGAGGCCTGAGGACCAGTGCCCTCAGAAAGAAAATCAGGGAAACGACCAGGGTGAGAAGGATGACAAAGACGCCGATCGTCTGACTGACAATGGCGCTGTTGAGTTCTGATCGGACAGCGTTTTCAAAGGACTCCGCCTCTCGCGAGGCATCCATTTTCAGGTCTTTGATCCGTTCTTTTAATATCGCGTCCGTGTAATAGACCTGGAACCTGCCGATTTTTTTTGTGTTGTGCATGCAATCCACGGAAATCGAGAGCGCCCCGTTCAGTTTCAGATCGCCGGGAAGCGTTTCCCCGATGGCGACGTCGGGGTCCCTCCAGGCCGCGGCAAAGGGCTTTCCCTTTTCATCCAGCACCTTGATGGCGACGATCTCCCGGTAATTCATGTAAGGGCGCAGAGACTGCTTCATACCGTCCTGGTCGAGATTGTATAGATAGGTGGCGCCCACGCCGCTCAGGATCTCGGCGTTGAACTGCAAATTGTGGTCCAGATCGGTTTTTGCCTGTGTCGCCCTGTCGTCGATAAACTCATTCAATTCCGTCAGGATCTGTCTGGTGAAGGTAGACACCATCTTGATCTCGAACTTGATGAGGACAAAACCGCCTAACAACACCAGCGTACACACAATACCGCAGGCCGCCGCCACTATCTTGGTTACAATGCTCCAGTTGCGCATGACGCTCGCTCCGTCGAGTTCCGAGTTGAGGTTAGGGAGTGACGTATTTCTTGACGATCTCATCATAGCGGCCCGACTCCCGCAACTGCTTCAGGCCCTCGTTAAAATCATTCCTCACCGTTTCATCCACAAAGGCAACGCTGAAGGTCGTCGGCGGAAAGATGCCCCAGATATCAATCTCCTGGGAGGTGTCCACCATGTCATTGTGCTTCCGATGGTGATAAAAAATGTTCTTGTCGAGGACAATGGCGTCCACGCGATTGGTGTACAGCAGATTGATCTGGATCTCCTGCTTGGCGATTTCCTTGTATTTTGGATTCTGATCGGCCATTGCAGCGAACTCCTTACCCAGGTATAGGGTGGCGTCTTGGAAGGCGAGTACACTCTTTTCCTTGAGGTCGCTGATGGTGTTGATTTTGAAGTCGTTCTTCTTCAGGCTGACGACCACATTCTGGCACACGAGATGCTCATCCGAATAAAAGGCCTCGATGCCCGAATCCGGATTGATGGTCAAAGCGCCGTCTACCTCGCGATTCATCAGCTCCCTTCTGACACGCGCAAAGGGCACGTATTTCGCCTTGATGGCATAGCCCCTATTCCGGAGCGCCTCGCGCACGATGTCCATCTCGATTCCCGAATCGGTTTCAGGAATATTATAAGGCGGCAGGGCCAGCCCGACGGCCACTGTCAGCTCTTTCGGACCGGAGAAGGAAGGCGCAACGTCAACGGCCAGGAAACAGATCGCGGCCAACACCCCCCATGCAAGGCATTGGATATTGAATATTGAAAAATGAAAAGTGAATATTGAAAAGTTGGAAATCTGAAATCTTGACGACAGGTTCAACATTCGACCTCCTAAGAAGGCGCAAGGCATCAGGCGCCAGGCCAAAGGCGTTCGTGCATTATTCCCTGGTTTTCTGTGACAAAAAACAAAAACCTCTCCTTTGTGGCTTGGTGCCTTTGCGCGAGACATTTTTGATTTCGTCTGTGCCGCGTCAGCTCACCTTGAATCGCGACACCTGGTTCTGGAGTCCTCTGGCTGCATCATTCAGTTGCTCAATAGCGGAAAACGACTCACGCAACGATTCGGTGACCATCTGGATCTCTTCGCTAAGGGTCGCGATGGAGGTGTTGATCTTCTGGGCGTTTTCCGACTGCCGGCCCATGGCCACATTCACGTTTTCAAAATCAGGCGACAGGGTCTGGACCTGTTCGATAATTCTGGCCAGCTGGACGCTGATCCTTCCCACGTCTTCTGCGCTGCGAGTGACCTCCGCGATAAATTTGTCCATCTCCATGACGCCCGCGGATACGGCCGACTGCATCTCCTGGACCATCTTGTCGATATCGAGCGTGGCCACGGCCGTCTGGTCCGCCAGTCTCCGTATCTCCCGGGCCACCACATTAAATCCCCTTCCATACTCGCCCGCCTTCTCTGCCTCGATGGCCGCGTTAAGGGAGAGGAGATTGGTCTGGTCCGCGACCTTGGTGATGGTGGTGACCACGTTCGTGATGTTCTCCGCCTTCTCGTTGATGGTCTCCAGTCTTCCGGATATGGACCTGGAGGCGGTCTCCATGTTGTGCATGGCGGATTCCATACGGGCCAGATCCGTCTGACCCTTGCTCGCAAAACCGGCCGTCTCCTGAGACTTGGAAGCGACCTGCTCCATGGTCTCCACCAACCGGGCCGCGACCTCGGAGATCTCTTTTACCGACCTGGCAACCCTGTTGGTGGAGGCGACCTGGTTGGCCATGGTCGTCTCCTGCTCCTTGGCCGTGGCCGCCAGTTGGGTGGAAGAGGAGGTGACCTGGATCCCGGATCGCTGGACCTGACCCACCAGGGCGTTGAGGTTTTCGGTCATCGTCTTAATGGAACTGAGCAGGTGACCTGTTTCGTCGCCAGCCCTGCCGCTGCCGTCGGAACCGTCTGCGGCCGCCAAGGACCTGACCGCCTCGGCAGCCGATGAGAGGTCTCCTTTGGCGATTTTTCTTGATATGGACGTGATCTGAGTCAGCCGTTTGGTGATTCCGTTGCCGAAGAACAGGGCGATCCCGACGATGGGGACAAGGACGGCGAGACCGCTCAGGATCATGACCCACAGCATATGAGACATGGAGGACTCAACCTTCTGTCTCGCATCATAATAGTCCTCTTCGTATGCCCCGGCCCCGATCACCCAGTCCCAGGGTTCAAAGTAGGTGATGGCGACCATCTTCCACCTTTCCTTGTCTTCCCCTACATTCCGCCACGGATACCGATCGAACGCCACCTCATTCCCTTTCATCTCCATCGCCTCGTTTACGATAGCCTGAATATAGTAACGACCGGTTGCGTCTTTCGAATCCCAGATGTTCTCGCCATCCCGCTCGCCATCCTTTGAAATGATGTAATGTCCTCTGTGGTGGGGGGACCGGCCTCCGAGGACATATACGTAGCCTGTCTTGCCGACCTTCATATTCAGTATCACCTGCCGCAGACTCTCTGGGATCCTATCGGGTATCCCCGTAAACAACATCCCTATGATTTTCCCTGCCTTATCGGTAATCGCCTTAAAATTGGCAATATACCACCGCTTATTTACATCCGCCATGCCTTTGAAGGACTTCTCCTGAAGCACGGTTGAAATGCCGGGGACCGCAATGCCGTCTTTCACCGCCGGGATGTAGCTCCCGATGGCCCGACGTCCATCCGGGGTGGACAGGGTGGTTGCCACCTGCATCATATCTCCCTGTTCATTCATGCGCTGAAAAACCGCAATATTTCCCCCAAATTTTATCTTGGCCTCATCAATAAAAGGTGTCGATTCATCCAAATTTCTGTTCTGGCCCAGCCAGGTAACCCCATCGATGACCATCTTGGGAAGGGAAACCTTTTTTTCCTCACCCGTAAACTGATTCACCGCGGTCCAAGAGACCTCTTCAGGAGACAAGGAGAACCCTCCAAGGGCTGAAAAAAACGAATCCACATCGTGAAGATGCCGATCCACGTCATTCTGAATCATGTCGCTCGTGACCTGGCAGGTATCCCTGATTGCCACAGCAATCCCCTTCATGCTGTCACGTGCCAAAAGATCCAGTTCCCCTTCGATCTTCTGGGTAACGCTGCTCTTTTCCATGAATGTCAAGACAAACATCACCAGGACCGGCAGGATGGCCGCTAAGACCGGGAGGCCGATGACCTTGTGCCTAAGCATTAATCTCATTTAGTTTCCCTCTCATACTTCAATCGTTTACCTTGAAGCGGGCGACCGCCTCCTGCAGGATCTGGGCCGCCTCTCTCAGATACTCTGCAGAAAGATTGAATTCCCTCAAGGCCTCCAGCGTATGCTGGGCGGTCAGATTCAACTGTTCCATGGTCTCACTGATTCGGCCTGCGCTCCGGGATTGGGTTTCCATTCCTTCGTTAACCGATTCGAAACGGGGGGGGAGGGACCGCACCCTTTCCATAATCCCGTCGAGTTGTCGGCCGATCTTGTTGATGTCGCTGACCGCGGTGCGCACGTCCTCGGAAAATCTCTCCATTTCAGCGGCCCCGGCCGATACGGAGGCCTCCATCCTGTTGACCATATCCTCAATGTCCAGTACGGCCACAGAGGTCTGGTCTGCCAATCTTCGAATTTCTCTTGCCACCACGGAGAATCCAAGGCCGTACTCCCCGGCCTTTTCAGCCTCGATCGCCGCGTTGAGGGAGAGAAGATTGGTCTGATCCGCGACCCTGGTCATAGTTGCTACAATCGAACCGATGTTCAAGGTGTTGTCTTTAATTTCCTCCAGCTTTGCCGAGACGGATTCCGTTCCCTTGAGCACGCCCTGCATCGATCGTTCCATGCCCGCCAGGCCCTTCTGGCCCGATTCGGCCAGGCCTGCCGTCTCGGTCGCAGACGTCGTCACCTCATTGACGGTGTCGGCCAGCGTGCTTGCAGTGGCGGAGATCTGTTTGGATGAAACGCTGACCTGATGCGTGGCTGCGGCCTGTTGGCTGACGGTGGCCTCCATCTGCTTTGAGGAGGCGGCGATCTGTGCCGAGGATGAACTGACCTGGGTTCCGGATCGCTGGACCTGTCCGAAAAGGGCGGTGAGGTCCCTGTTCATTCCCTGGAAGGCGGCCAGCAGCTGTCCGGTTTCATCCCTGTCCGATCGGCTCCTCCGCTCGATCTCGGCCAAAGACCCGGACGCACCGACGAGATTGCCTCCTGCAATCTCCTGGGCCACATCGGTCAATCGGCTGATCGGGTTGCAGATGCGCCTCACCATGAAGAGCGCAATGAGCAGATAGAGAACAACCTGGATCGAAATGATGATGAGCGCCGTGACCATATTGGCCCGGTCAAGCTCGTTGATATGGGCATAGAGTTCGTCATGGGGCGCCAGGATGCCGAGGGCCGTCCCGGTGGAAGAGACCGTATAGAACAGAAAAAACTCCTTTTCTTCAAGGGTTTCCAGGGCAGCGACCGCCTCTCCCGGCCGGACGTTTTTGATCTCTTCGATCTTTTCCCCCCATCCGAGATCGGCGATATTCTTCAAGACCTTGGACGGATCAGAAGGAAAAGAGATGAGGAGGCCGCTCGACACATCCACGGCAAATGGCAGAGCGTGGGGGGTGACGGTCATCCTGGCCACCATCTCTTTCAAGCCCTCCAGGCTGAAATCAACCGTAGAGATGCCGATCAATCTCCCCTGGGGGTTGTGCATCAGGGCGTCGACCGTAATCATCAAGGCCTTGGTTGCGGCCTCGTCAAGATAGGGATCCGTCCAGTAGATTCTGGAGGGTCTTTGCTGCGACCGGTTCCAGTCCTTAGGGATCGCAAGGAGATACCATGGCTGGCGATGATAGTCGTACGCCTCCGTGTTCAGGTCCCAGGTGAAAAAAACCTGGTTGTTTTCCCGGTAAACATAGGGCCCGAAACGTTTCTTTTCTTCAAACAGGGCATAGGGTTCGTACCAGAGACCTCCCCCGATCGCCTTCGGGGCCTTCTGGAAGGTGCTTACAAGATATTCCCTGATCTGTTCCGTAATATCCTGTCCGGTGGCCTTATGAACCGCATAAAAGGCCTCTCCTGCGGTGGCAAGTCCGTCCGCGGTTCTCTCCAT
The DNA here is from genome assembly GCA_046484725.1 of Candidatus Desulfacyla sp. Classification (GTDB taxonomy): domain Bacteria; phylum Desulfobacterota; class DSM-4660; order Desulfatiglandales; family Desulfatiglandaceae; genus AUK324. The sequence continues at coordinate 14,267 of JAWOIH010000134.1, forward strand.
AAGGAGCATGGCGGATTCAATCTTCTCGGCATTTTTCCCCACAAGCGCCTTGATATGGTTTTCGGTCTCAACCCGAAGGCTGTTTCCGATAACCCGCGCATTGTAGGTCAACACGATATAGCCCAAGAGGGAAGAGAGCGTAATAATGCCGACCATCAGAAGAATTTTCAGCCGCAGCGTAAACCTCATGCCCCAACCTCCGGGACCTGAACAGGGATCGGCGTGCGCCCCATCAATCGATTTGAGAACTTCACGGTCTTGTAAAAAGCCCCGGCCTTCGGGATGTTGATGATTTGCCGCAACCCTAACAACCTTCAATAATTCGCAATCTCTAAATTCCGAACCCCTGAATCCATGCAAAAGGGACGTTTTGCATGGGCTTCGAGCGTGTTTGCCGACAAGATGATCGTAAACTCAAGAATCCCTATGTTCGCATATATATAACACTATCTTGGAGGATGCAACCGTTTCGAACCGGCATTTGGAAGCGCGTATCCTGCCTGAGCGCCGTCAGCGGAACGGGTCTGAATGCGTAGTTGATTAGCCATAATTAAAAAAGGTATGGACTTTCAGTTCAAAATCGTCTAAAAATAAAACGATTCTTCTTTGCAGACCTTGTTTTATGCGGCGACACGAGAGACTGTCGCAGAAAGACCGCCGACGCATGGCCGGGCTGGCTGTTGGGTTGAGGTTTCGATATGGATCCATTGAAAGAAAGGGGCCTGGGACCCGACAAGAGATCCGAACCCCGAAAAATCGTCGATGACTACTACAGCGTGGAGTTCGCCGTCAGCCGTGAGCTTCCTGTCCATCAGTTCAGGGTGCGGGATATGTCGCCATGGGGCCTCGGTATTCTGATAAATGAGACCTCCGCTGCACTGAAGCGCCTGAATGTGGGCGATGTATTGGAGATGAAATACAATCCGGCAACACCTAAAGGTTCGGCGGAACATCTGAGAACGGAGATCCGACATATTACACGGTTGGATCAAGGTCCATACAAAGGGCATTATCTGGTGGGGATTCTGATCCCCGAGAGAACCGGCGGCTGAAGGGATGGGTCGTGCAGGTCCAGGGTTCAAAGAAGGGGTCCTATGAGATGGGCTGCATTCTCCACTAACCGCTGAATTGCCCCCCGCGTTCGCCATTCCGTCAGGTCCATGAACCCGGCGTTCTCCACGTATCCGTCCTGCATGGCGCGCACCCTCTCTGTAAATTCAGGATCGTAGACAAACAGGGAGATCTCGAAATCAAGCCACAGGCTGCGCATATCCAGATTGACCGATCCGAATACAGAGAATTCCCGGTCCACGGTAATCGACTTGGTGTGCAACAACCCCCCCCTGAACCGTGCAATCCGCACCCCCGCCGAAAGGAGGTCGTCGTAGAGGGACCGGCTGGCGTAATGAGAGAGGCGTGAATCCACTTTTTCGGGAACCACAAGGGTCACATCGACGCCCCGATGGGAGGCGGAGATCAACGCCGTATGGACCGTATCGTCCGGGACAAAATAGGGGGTGGTGATCACCAGCTCCCTGCGGGCCGAGTAGATGGCGCTGAGCAGCAACTGGCGGATGGCATCGGGTTTGAATCCAGGCCCCGAAGGGACCGCCTGCACCACCGACGACCCTCTCACCGACACCGGGCCCACATCGCTGCCGGCCTCGAGGGCCTCGAGACCCTCGCCCGTATCCATCTCCCACCCTTCGATGAATATCCCTGCCAGGGCCTCGACGCCCGGACCCTCCATCCGCACCATGGCGTCGATCCACTGTCCCACGCCCTCGTCCTGTTTGAAGAATCGCGGGTCCACCAGGTTTTGGCTCCCTGTATAGGCGATTTCCCCGTCGATGACCACGATCTTCCGGTGATTCCGCAGATCGGCCCGGGTCGTCAATAGCTGTAAAGGGCCTACCGGGAGAGAGGCCGCCACGTGCACGCCGGAATCCCGAAGCTCCCGGGCGAGCCGGCCCTTGAGGAACGGCTTGCTGCCGATGGCGTCCACCAGGACGCGGCAAACCACGCCTCGGTGAACGGCCCGGATCAACGCCTCCGCCACCTGATCCGCCATCCCGCCCATGTGCCAGATATAGAATTCAAGATGGCATGTCCGCCTGGCCCGGTCCAGGTCCGCAATAATCGACTCGAAGACCGTTTTAAAATCAGCCATCAGCCTGAGCCGGTTCCCCTGCATGGGAGGAAACCCCACCAGGGTCTGCGCATGGTACTGGAGGGAGGCCGCCTTCGAATCGATGACCGGTCTGGGCTCCGACGCCCTTCTTTGCAGATCCTGCTGCCATTCGCTGTAGATCTGATGGATGGCCGCGGCCCGCTCCATATACTTTCGGCTCAACCGGTTCTCCCCGATGAGCAGATAGATCACAGCCCCTGCAAAGGGAATGCTGAAAATCACCGCAATCCATGCCAGGGAGACGCCGACCGGAAGACGTCTCATAATCACGCGAAGGGACAGGGCGATGACGATGGCCCAGTGGGCAACAAAAACCAGAGAGGTCGTTAGAGTCAGATCGTGGATCATTGGCCGCCCGCTTCCTTTGCTATTACCTGCCCCTAATGGTCCCGGATCGAATAATGGTCTTGTCCCTGGCAGTGAAGGTCTGGACCTCGGTCACGCCGCCCACGTTGCTGGTGAAGTTGGCATCATGGCCAAACTCGATATACAGAGTTCCGGCAGGGTCCATGACCGTATCGCCGGCAATATTCCCGGCCACCTTGATGAGGGCCTTGTCGGCCGACTTGCTCACGGCCTCGCCGAGGGTGGCATAACAGGGTTTGTTTTCATACCCGCTTGAAATAGGCAGAGTTGATGTACCGCATGAGCTTGTAAGCGATGGCCACGTCCCGCTGGAGCACCTTCTCGATCTGAGAAAAGCTGCAAGCCTCCCTGTTGGCCTCCTCCATGATCTGAAGCAGGGTAAGCCATGCCGGCGAGAGGGCTTTTCCCATGAGTATTTCAGACTTGCTGAAAAAATACCCCTGATAAATCTCGAACCCGGCATCCTTCAGAACAGCCCCAAAGTAGTTTACACTTTTTTGCAGAAATTGAAAACGGTCAAATAAAGTATGCCAGAAATGCTCTTTTTTTTAGGGGAAATCTCTGATTTTTGGTTGCCTTTTCCTTTTTCCACCACAGAGGCGCGGAGAACGCAAAGGGGGTTTTGTCTGGGCGCTGCGTCAACGGTTCTCCTGCCCGCACGATCTTTCCTTGCAAATGAGAATGAGTTGGCATATAGATATACCGAAACACTGTTGCGGTTTATCATGAAATACAGAAACAGAGGTGCCGCCTGTATGTATCAACGAATTCTTGATTTAAAGCAACTTCTCAAAAAGAAATCGTTTTTTCTCTTCGGCCCCAGAGGGACAGGAAAAACGACCCTCATCAAGCATACGCTTGAAGACGCTACGGTCATTGATCTGCTGGAAATCAAGACCTACCGCGAGTATTTGAAAAACCCGTCGATCCTTTCAGAACAACAGACGATGCCTGTTGTGGTGATCGATGAAGTTCAAAAGCTGCCAGAAATACTGGATGAGGTGCATCGGTTGATCGAGATGAGGAATTTGACATTCCTGCTGACCGGCAGCAGCGCCAGGAAATTGAAGCGGGGCGGAGCCAATTTGCTGGCCGGAAGGGCCTGGTGGGCTGAACTGTTTCCGTTGACGTCCCGGGAGGTTCCCGATTTTGATCTGCTGACCTACTTGAACCGGGGGGGATTGCCCTCCATTTATCCGAGCGACGATTACGCGGAGGAACTCACGGCCTACGCGGCCCTCTACTTGAAAGAAGAGGTTCAGTCTGAGGCGTTAACCAGAAAGGTAGCCCAATTCTCCGAGTTTCTGGACTTGATGGCCCTGCGCAATGGTGAAGAAATCAGCTATCAATCGATGGCCGGCGACTGCGGGGTTTCACCCAATTCCATCAAAAATTACATCCAGATCCTGGAAGATACCCTGTTGGCCTTTCAGTTGAAGGCCTATACAAAGACGCGAAGACGAAAGGCGATTTCCCGTTCCAAACTGTATCTCTTCGATATCGGCGTAACCAACTCCCTGGCCAACAGGGGGGAAATCATGGCGGCTTCCGAGCTGTTCGGCAAGGCATTTGAGCATTTTATCGTGCTCGAGGTAAGGGCCTTTCTATCCTATGCCAGAAAAAACGTCAGCATGTATTACTGGAGGTCCACCTCACAGTTTGAAGTGGACTTGATCCTGGGAGATCGTTGGGCCATAGAAATCAAAGGGGCAACTTCCATTGCCGACAAGCATTTAAGAGGCATCAGGGCCTTGAAGGAAGAAGGCGTTGTCCGGCACTTTGCAGTCGTCAGCCTGGATCAGCATGAAAGAAAAACGACGGATAACATCATGATCTTTCCCTGGAAGATCTTCTTAAAGAAACTGTGGGACGGTGAACTCGTTTAATTTTCCGCAAGCTATGCCTTCCTTTTCGTGATGACCCCTTTGCGCAGGGCGTACTGGATCAGTTCGGCCGTATTTCGAAAATGGTGTTTTTCGTTTAGATGGCCTTTGTGGGTATCAATCGTCACTGCGCTTATCTCAGATCATAAACAACCTTGAGACAGTCCTGGATGGACTTTTCCCACCGGCAAGGTTCTTCTTGCCCGTCCTGGATTACAACGGATTTGAGGATGCGAAGAGAGAAGGCGGCATAATATTTTGCCTGGTACTATAACTCTTCCTGCTTGGTCGGGTGCTTCCTGTTTATCTATGCAGGCAAGTTTTAAATTCAGAGATGGTCAAGGTCGTAATGCGTGGGAAAGGGATATCCTTTAGAATGTTAAAATGCTTATCATGGGTGATGATTGCTTCCGCGTTGGATGCGACTGCGCAATCGACGAATTTATCATCATCCCTGTCATCTTGTA
>JAWOIH010000157.1:0-6070 GCA_046484725.1 Candidatus Desulfacyla sp.
CTGAGCCGGGGCTTGCAGATCTTTATGGGGATGGCGGGAAAACCTGCTCCCGAACCCACATCCAGGAGGGTCCCCTGCTCAGGGAGAAAGGGGGTCGGCAGGAGGGAATCGATTAAGAGTTCGTCCACGATCGTCTGACGGAAAGAGAGGCCTGTCAGGTTTATCTTCTTGTTCCAGAGTTCCAACTCATCCAGGAAAAGGTCCAGCTGCAGGGCCTGGTCCGGATGCACGCGGATCCCCCACTTCCGAAACAGGGGTCCGAATTTTCCTGGTGTGTCTTTGGGTGGATCAGACAACGACCCGTCTCTTTATGATGGCAACCGCCTGTTCCGGTGTATCGACCACATTGAATATATCGAAATCGATTTTTGAAATGGTACGCTCCTTTATCAGGGTTTCCTTGATCCAGGTCAAAAGCCCGCCCCAGTAACCGGAATCCATGAGGATAACGGGAAAATACCGGATCCGCTTGGTCTGAATCAAGGTCAGGGCCTCGAAGAGCTCATCGAGGGTGCCGAATCCGCCCGGCATGATAATGTAGGCCACCGCATATTTGACAAACATGACCTTCCTGATGAAGAAATATTTGAAATCGAGACGGAGATTGGCAAATTCATTGGGCTTCTGCTCGCTGGGAAGCTCGATGTGAAGACCCACGGATTTTCCTCCGGCCTCTGCGGCCCCGCGATTGGCCGCTTCCATAACCCCCGGCCCCCCGCCGGAAATCACATTGAACCCGCTTTCGACCAGCAGACGAGCCGCCTTGACCGTGTCCTTGTAGGTCTTGCTTTTGGAGTCGGTCCTGGATGAACCGAAGATGCTCACCGCCGGATAGGCATCGGGCATCGTTTCGAACCCCTTGACGAACTCGGCCATGATCTGAAACATTCGCCAGGATTCGCTCAGCGTCAGGTCATCCACGATATATTGTTTTTCTCGCATGGTTAAAAGCCCTTTCCTTTCGATGGGGGTAACGAAAAAATCATTGATTTTTTTGGCTTTATCCTTTAGTTTTCAGACAGTGACATCATAATTCCGTGATTAACGGGTGTCAAGAGCCCTGTTTTACCGCAACGGGCAATCCACCATTCAATCGGGCATTTTTGATTCGAGCACTGCTTTACCCCCGGCCGTGTTCATGGTAGAATACTAAAAATGTCCGAAAATGTGACGGGTGCCTTTAGGCGGTTACCTTATATCTTATCATGTACATGAATGAGGAGGTCATCTTATGGAGCGTGTGGCAAGGGTTTCGGAGATCATCGGCGCCTCTCCAACCAGTTTTGACGATGCAATCAGGGTCGGATTTGAAAGGGCCAGCAAGACATTGAGGGGAATTACCGGGCTGAGAGTCCTTGAGCAGAGGGTATCTGTTGAAGACGACACGATCAGTGAATACCGTGTCAGGATGGAAGTAATTTTTGTTCTGGAGGCCTGAAACCCGGCAATACCGTCGACGCAACGGAACGTACACCGGCTGCATGAGAACCCGGATGTCGCATGTATTCAGGTGGATGCATAGCGTCTGGCAAATCATCCCTTGATCTGTGAAGGGATCCGAAATAATTTTCTTTAAGGAAAAGACCATGGAAAAAGGACATGACCCGGCTGACACCCACGACGCCCATCGGGACTACCTGACCGACGTCAGCAGTCAGTTCGGAAGAAGGGATCAGGAACGGGATTTTCTGGACAGCATCAGTCAAGGTCCGCCCCAGGAAGATATCCAGGTGAATGTGGGTGAACGCGTCAAGGCGGTCAGAGAGAAACGCAACCTGAGTCTCCAGGACATCTCCCAGAGGACCGATCTCAGTGTGTCCCTCCTGGAAGGGATCGAAAATGGGAGTGTAGCCCCGCCCCTGGGGACCGTTATTAAGCTGGCAAAGGCCCTTGACCTTAAAATGGGCTACTTCATTTCCGGCGAGGAAGACCGGCCGTACACCATTGTGCGGAAGGACGACCGAAAGGTGGTCTCCCGATACGATTCCCAAAAGGGGGCCTACTATGGTTACGGCTATGAATCGCTGGCGCCCCACAAAACAGACAGGCATATGGAACCCTTCCTCGTCACCCTCGATCCGGCCGAAACCGAGGAAGAACGATCCACCCATGACGGCCAGGAATTCATCTATGTGCTGGAGGGGACCATGGAGGTTCGCCTGGGAGAGGAGGTCCATCTCCTTAAACCGGGTGACGCCATCTACTACGATTCGACGGTCCCCCATCTGGTCAAATGCCATGGGCAGGAGAGGACCCGGATCTTAGCTGTTCTCTATTCCGAGAGGTGAAATGCCGCTGTTGGGGGCCCACATGTCCATCAGCGGCGGCCTGGAAAAGGCCCTATTTAGGGGCGAAAAATGCGGTTGTCAGGTCATTCAGGTATTCACCCGGAACCCAAACCGATGGGCCTGCGGGAAATTGTCTTCGGAAGAAACAGTCGCCTTTCATACGGCCCGAATACAGACATCTGTTGTACCGGTGGCCGCCCATGACAGCTACCTGATCAATCTGGCTTCCCCCCGCTCAGAGAACCGCAGGAGGTCATTGCAGGCACTTCAGGATGAACTGGTCCGTGCCGATCTCCTCAGCATCCCCTATGTAGTGATACACCCGGGGGCACACCTCGGGGCCGGCGAAAAGAGGGGCATCCGGCATATTGCAGAGGCGCTCAATCGTGTCCTTGACCGCACCTTGGGCCTTCGGGTTCAGATACTCCTTGAAACCACTGCGGGCCAGGGGACCAGCCTGGGATATCGGTTCGAGCAGTTAGCCGAAATCATCGATCAGACCGGGTCTCAGGATCGCCTGGGGGTCTGTGTGGACACCTGCCATATCTTTGCCGCCGGGTATGATTTCGGGGACAGGAAAACTTTTGATAAGCTCATTAGGGACTTCGACACGATCATCGGAGTAAACCGGCTGAAGCTTATCCACGTAAACGACTCCAAAAAGGAACAGGGATCGAGAATCGATCGACATGAACATATCGGAAAGGGTTTCATCGGGGAACGGCCCTTCTCTTTTTTATTAAAGGCACCCGAATTCAACGAACTGCCCTTTGTCCTTGAAACACCCAAAGGGACAGACCCAACCGGTAGGGATCTCGACATCCTGAATCTGGGCGTCCTGAGACGATTGATGGAGGAATAAACCATAGATGATTGTATTTGATCTGGCGTGTCCCCGGGGACACATATTTGAAGGCTGGTTTGACAGCAATGAATCCTTTGAAGAACAGAACATAAACGGTCTGGTCCGCTGTCCGGTGTGCGACGATTCAGACATACGCAAGGTCCTGTCGCCCATAGCGGTAAGAAAATCGCATCCCGTTGGTCTGCCCGGGCAGGAAACCATTGACTACCAGCGCCTTGCGAAAGAGGTGGTGGAATATATCAAGACCAATTCCGAGGATGTCGGGGCGCAGTTCGCCGCAGAGGCCCTCAAAATCCATTACGGCGCAGCCGAAAAGCGGAGCATTCGCGGATCGGCAACGGAGGATGAGGAAAAGACCCTCAAGAAGGAGGGCGTTGAGTTTGTCAAGGTACCGTTTCCTGTGTCAGAGGATGACAATAAGACAAACTAAGGGAAAGGCTTAAGGTGTGAGGCGTTAGGCGCAAGGCCGAAAGATTTCATCCAACATCCAGCATCAAGCATCCAGAACAACCAGTATCCAGAAAGGAATCTTTACAAATGAGTAAGATCAAAACGGCCATTATCAGCGTTACCGATAAAAGCGGCATTGTGGGGTTCGCCGCATCTCTTTCCAAATTCGGCGTCAAGGTCCTTTCCACGGGCGGGACCGCCAATGCCCTGCGGGAGGGGGGGATCCAGGTGACAGACATCTCGGAATATACCGGCTTTCCGGAGATGATGGACGGCCGCGTCAAGACCCTCCATCCGAGGGTTCACGGCGGGCTCCTGGGTCTGCGAGACAATCCCGAGCATGTCAGGATGATGGAGGAACACGGGATCACGCCCATCGATATGGTGGTGGTAAACCTCTATCAGTTCGAAAAAACGGTGGCCAAAGAGGGCGTAACCCTGAAAGAGGCGATTGAAAACATCGATATCGGAGGGCCATCCATGCTCCGGTCCTCGGCCAAAAATTTCAAGTTTGTGACAGTGCTGGTGGACCCAGCCGATTACGAGACAGTGTTGAAGGAAATGGCGGCCTCCGGCGGCGAGACCACGCTCGAGACCCGGTTCCGCCTGGCCAAAAAGGTATTTCGTCTGACCCATGAATATGACGGGGCCATCACCCGGTATCTCGAAGCCGCCTCCCTATGAAGGCCTTCCCTCTTCTGCGACCGGGGGAGGCCGAGACTCTTTTTTCTTTTTCTCGGCGCACGGCATGTTCTTGTGGACATGCCGTGACTTTTTGATGCAGTAAATAGCCTGAAAGGTCCTGCAGCTCCCGGACCCGTCCAGCCCCTCATCTTTCGGCCATTCGGCATATTCGCAATTTAAATCGCAGAATTCCATATTCATTTCGGTCCGCAGCCTTCTGCTGACCGAACCGCACCTCCCCATCGTTGCCTTTTATCGCCCCTGACGGAACAGTCCTCTTCCCTGCACGACATCGCCCGGATGTTGTCCTGGATCTTGCCGATCCCGGCCCGGGCAAAGGCGGTTTTCCCATAGCTTTCTTGGAAGGTCTCTTCATCCATGTTGAGGATGTCCCCTATCGGAGGGAGGATGACCTCTCCGGGTTCATCTCTCTTATTCAAAGGGCAGACCTCCTGACACACATCACATCCGAAAAAACAGTCTCCCATCTTCTTGCCCGTTTCCCTGTCCACCTTCTCCTTCTGTTCAATAGTCCGGTATGATAGACATTTAGTGGCATTCAGACAAAAAGGGGCCTCAAGCGCTCCGGTGGGGCAGGCATCCAGACACCGGGTGCAAGAACCGCATTGATCTTCCGTGAGCGCCGGTTCAGCAAAGGAGAGGCATGCAGTGGTCAGGATCTCCACCAGGAAGAGATAAGACCCGTGGCCCGGAATGATCAACTGGGTGTTCTTGCCGATGAACCCGATCCCGGACTGGTACGCAAAGCTCCTCTCCAAAATGGGTGCCGAATCCACGCAGACCCTCGTCCGGGTTCCGGTGTATTCCTGCCGAAGACCCGTCGCCAGGATGGTGGCCTTCTTTCTCAGCCGGTCGTGATAATCTCTTTTTCGGGGTTCAGCGTATCTGGCAGCCGACAGGCCCTCCGGCGTACTGGGTTTGCGGGGAGAGTAGGGGTAGGCGAGGGTGATGATCGTCCGGCAGTCTTCAAGGAGTCTTGAAGGGTTTTCCCTGATGTCCAGGTTCCTTGCCATCCATGCCATCCCGGCGTGTCTGCCCTCAGAAATCCAGTCACGGAACTGCTCAAAAAAGAGGGGCGTACCGGGGCGGGAAAAGCCCACGGCAACAAAGCCCAGATCGCCTGCCTGTTGGATTAGGTCCATGGTTGGAAGGCGTAAGGCGTGAGGTCCAAGGCCCAAGGATCAGCCCCGGGGCCTGGCATTCCCGCATTCCGGACTTCCAGAGTTCCCCATCCCGCATTCCGTTGCACTTCTGGCGCGCACTGTTTCACAATTCTTACCGTGGGATATCCAGAGGTTGGGTTTCCGGATTCCGGTTCGCCAGAATGCCTGCGGACCGGGATGCGTTTACAGGTCAAAGGGGGTGAGGCTTTCATAGCCCGTCTCTGTGACAAGGAGGGTCTGCTCAAACTGTGCGGACAAGGAAGCGTCACGGGTGACGGCGGTCCAGTTGTCACCCAGGACATTCAGGTCCTTTTTCCCCAGGTTTATCATCGGTTCAATGGTGAAGACCATCCCCGGAACCAGGACAATCCCCTCGCCCTGCCGGCCGTAGTGAGGGATCTGGGGGGCCTCGTGGAATTCAAAACCGACGCCGTGGCCCACAAATTCCCTCACCACCGAGCACCCCTGACTCTCGGCGTAGGTCTGAATGGCCCATCCAATGTCGCCGATCCTGTTTCCGGGCCGGACCGCCGACATCCCCATCTCCAGGCATTTTCGGGCAACCGCTACGATCTTCCGGGCATCCGGCCCCGGTGTCC
>JAWOIH010000271.1:0-12951 GCA_046484725.1 Candidatus Desulfacyla sp.
CTGACGTCTGTAAAATGAATAATCTAACGCGGATACCCGCAACCAATCCCGCGGGACTCACACAAAGACACAAAGCACACAAAGGATTTTTTTGTAAAGAAACGGGAACATGCCCTTTTCTCTGTGTTCTTTGTGGCTCCGTGTGAGTCTATAAAATAAGGCGTACTGAGATACAAACAGATTTTCTTGTTTTTTGTGACAGAAAACCTCGGAATAAGGTACTAACGTCATGGTCCCCAACTTCCGCGTTCCGCGCTCCGCGTTCCGCGTTCATGAAACGGGAGTTTGGCAGGGCCTCATCTCCTGAATATTGAGCAGGTACACGATGCCTGAAAGCGACACAGACATGAAAAAACGCCCTCCGCGGGTGCGATGGCTGCGATGGATCTTCTTTTCAATCCTCGGCTTCATCCTCGTGATCGCATTGCTCTGGGCCGGAGTTCAGACCCGCTGGGCCAAGGATCGTCTTACCGCGCTGGTCGCATCGGCTACGGCCGACATGGACGGCTATCGGGTGACACTTCACGGTCTGGACGGATTGCTCCCCTTTTCGATTCTCCTCGACCGCGTCACGCTCTCGGATGCAAAGGGTGCATGGCTTGAGGGACGTCACGTGGACATCTCCGTCAGGCCCGCATCCCTCCTCGCCGGGATGCCGGACATAAAATGGTTTCGCATGGAGGACCTGTCCATCTCCCGTCTCCCCCAATTCGCCAAGGCGTCGCCCGACAAGGAACCGGCGGATCAGGAGGGCACTCCCCTTTCCCTTCCCCATGTCATGGTGCGCGAGATCCGCATTTCCCGCATTGACCTGGCCAAAGAGGTGGCAGGCGCCCCCCTGGCGTACAGTCTCCAGTCAAAGGCCCAAACAACCGGCCAACGGATCGAGATCAGCGCCCTGCTTCAGGACCTCGACCACCCACACGACGCCCTCCGGCTGGCGGCCGCATACGACCTGAATACCCGGCAGGTCGCGACCGATCTCACCTATCGCGAATCAACGGGCGGCCTGTTGACGGGACTGATGGGCTTGTCAAATGCCACAGGGATAGCGGTTCAGTTGAAGGCCCACGGCCCCCTCCCGGAGGTAAAGGGACATCTGGACATCAAGATAGGAGGATACGGGAGCGGCGGTTGGGTTTATGAAGTCGGTCTGACCGATCCTGTCACCCTGACCGTGGACGGACAGGTCCGGGCGGACGATCACATCGTGCCGGAGGATGTAACGGCCGCCCTGGGGGGCCTGAATGTAGCCGTCCGATGCCGCGCCACTCTTTCATCTGATCAGATGATCCAGGTAAAGACGTTCACGGCCGAAGCGCCGTCAAGCGTCGTCTCAATGGAAGGGACGGCGGACCTTGCCAGGGGTCTTATGGATATGCAGGCAACCGTTTCGAGATTGGATATTTCACCGTTCCTTCGGGGGAGCGGGCTGGAGCATCGATCCCTGGGGCCGGTGCATCTAACGGCGAAGGGACCTTTCAGCCGGCCGGAAGTCACCCTGAAGACCACCCTGGGGAGACTCGCAGTCCGGAACGCGATCTTTAAAGAGATATCGCTGGAGGCCCATGGGGTTTTTGAAAGAGATTATAAGGGCCTCGAGAAGACCACTGCATCCGTGACAGTAGAACAGGTGGAAGTCCCCCAGGTCCCTGGGCTCAGAGGCCCGCTTCAAGTCAACGCGGCCGCAGCGAGTCCCGATTTCAGAAGGTGGGATATGGAGGGCCTTCACCTCACCGGGCCGGAGATCGCGGTGTCTTCCCGGAAGGCCCGAATCGACACAATGAGCGGCGATTTCTCCGCCGACCTCCTTGCTCAGCTCAATCATCTCAACGCCCTGATTCCGACGGATGCCGGGGATGTGGACGGTCGCCTGGTCGTGCGCGCACGGGCGGAGGGCAACACCGCGACCCGACGGATCGAAGCCGATCTGGACATGGCACTGAGCCATCTCTCAGGCCTCTCGCCCATGACTGAAGGGGTTATCGGCCCCGAGCTGAGCCTCAACGCCCATGCTGCGATGAAAGACGACATTCTCACCCTGGAAAAGGCCCATATGACCGGGAACCGCGTTGATTTGAAGGCCGACGGCCGGCTCCATATGGGGGAAGGGACATTCGATCTGCAATACCATCTGTTCCTTAGTGATCTGTCCAAAATTGCCGATGATATGGAAGTGCGGCTTTCCGGCGATGTAGAGAGTCGGGGCCGGATATCAGGCGCGTTCGAGGATTTTGCGGCCGAGATAACACTTTCTTCCGAAAGGCTTCAGGTGAAGGACCTGGCCCTGGAATCCCTTCATACCCAACTGGAGACAGAAGGTCTGCCAGGGAAACCGTCAGGTTCGCTTCGCGTGAAGGGCGCGGCCCTCGACCAGCCCTTCCAACTGAAGGCCGGTTTTGCGTGGTCGGGCGAGACGCTCGCCCTTTCCGGGGCCAAGGCCTCCCTGCCGGGGATCGAGCTGCACGCGGACCTTGACATAGGGCCCGTGAAAAGGCGTTTTGCCGGGACAGCCGGGGGAACCGTCAGGTCACTGGAACTTCTAAGGGCCATAACCGGCCTGCCGGCAGAGGGGAGCGGCCGTTTCGATCTTAAGGCCGGGGGTCCGGCCCATGCGGCCGGCCTGACCCTAAACGCAGATTTCAAAGACCTGCGCTACAAGGATCACGGAATCTCCACACTCGGGATAACGGCACAGGTGGATGATATGACGACCCTCCGCGGCCGGGTCACCATGGAGGCGGCGGATGCAGTGTTGAGAGACGCCCGGTTGAAGACCCTTAAACTGGACGTAAAGGGAACCCTCCATGAAGCCGTGGCGGACATAGAGGCCAACGGATCGGTCGTCGGCAGGGATGCTTATGGCGGTCCATCGGATGCCCCCGCCTCTCTCTCCGCCAGGCTTCATATGGCGCATGGGGACATGTGGCGGTTTCGCCTGGAGGCCTTTAAGGCCCTTTACAGGGGATTGAATGTCACCCTTGCCCGTCCCGCCACTGTTGCCATACAGGGTCGGGAGATCACGCTGGATGACCTGCAACTCCACACGGACAAAGGCGATCTTCAGGCCAAGGCGCAGCTCACCCCGGAAACGGTTCAGGCGTCCGCCCGGCTTACCGACCTTCCGCTGGCCCTGTTTGAACCCTTTATTGACATGCATCTGATGGGGATCGTCTCGGCAAAATGCGATATTTCCGGCCCCCTGACCGATCCCGAGGTCCATGCAGAGGCCCATGTGCGGGACTACCGGATACCCCGGGGAGAGGGGAAGCTCCCGCTGCTCCTTGAGGCCGGTCTCAAGGCCGATCGCCGGGGAGACCGTTTTGAGGCTGGGCTTTCGCTTTCCGGTCTCGACAAGGTCCCGTTCACGGCCAGGGCAAGCCTGCCGGCCCGTCTTTCCCTCAAGCCCTTCGCCCTTGATCTGGATAGAGCCGGCGACATAAAAGGCAGATTGAAGGGCCATCTCGATCTGACAGTCCTCAGTGGGCTGCCGGTCATGGGCGATCAGATCCTCACCGGAGAGGTAGAGGTGGACATGGGCGTGGAAGGCTCGGTGGAAAAATGGGCATTGAACGGCGGCATTATCATTCACCATGGACGCTACGAGAACCCGGCGTCAGGCACCATCCTGGCCGATATCAATGGCCGTCTCAATGCCGTAGGACGGACCCTCCGCTTGTCCGGCCTGACGGCCACTGACGGCGAAACCGGGACCGTGGCCCTGGAGGGCGGAATAACCACCGAGACCCCTTTTCCCCTGGATGCCGACCTGACCTTTAACCAGGCAACCCTCCTGCGGAAAGAGATGTTGACGTCATCCGCCAGCGGGAAGCTGGACCTGACGGGAACACCGAAGCAGCTGGATCTGACGGGAGAGATCACCCTCAATCGCACAGAGCTGGCAATTCCCAAGAGACTTCCTCCCGACGTGGTGGTGATACCGGTCACAGAGATCAACCTGCCGCCCGGAATGTCAACAGGAGGGGCCGGGCATCCGCAGGATTTCAGTTTCCTTCGCATGGACCTCTCCCTTCGAATCCCGGCCAGTTTCTTTGTGCGGGGCCGCGGACTGGATGCTGAATTCAAGGGCCAAATGACGGCCCGGGGGCCTGCCGACGACCCTGTGATTCAGGGAACACTCCACGTGGTGCGCGGTACCTTTCAGTTCCTGGGCCGCACCTTCCATATCACCCATGGTCAGATCGTCTTTGACGGCGCCAGGCCGCCTGTTCCGTTACTGAACATCACCACTCAAGTGAATGCCGGGCAGATCGACGCACAGGTGCGGATTACCGGTCCGGCCGACGCATTCAGGGTGACCCTGACCTCGCAGCCGCCCCTGCCCCAGGACGAAATCATGGCAAACATCCTCTTCGGTCAATCCGTGGCAAAATTGAATGCGTTTCAGGCCTATCAGCTTGCCACCTCCATCAGCCAGCTCTCGGGCGGCGGCCTGCCCGATATTGCCGGAAAAACGCGGAGTCTCCTGGGGGTGGATCGTCTGAGCATCAGCGGGGGGGACGATACCGGCAGATCCGACGGCGGGCCCACGGTCTCGGCGGGCAAATATGTGAGCGAGGGCGTCTATGTGGGCGTAGAGCAGGAGCTTACCGATGCCAAACAGGACGTGGTCGTGGAGGTGGACATTACCCCTAACTTCTCAGTGGAAAGCAGGGCGGGCACCCGGTCCGGCGCCGGGATCGGCTTCAACTGGAAATACGATTATTAACGCGGGCCATGCCGGCAAGCCAAAAGACAATTCTGGTTTCGGGCCTCCGGTTCCTAAAACCTGAGCCACGGGGAGTCTCAGGCCTGCGAACCCGAGGGATCCGCCTTTGTCCTCGCGTTCCTGTACACTGAGGTCTGTACCCTTCCGTCATTCACATAATTCTCGTTTGTTGTAAGGGGAATACCCGATTGGACCTGCTCAAAAGAATATGCTATCATGGGTCGTCTGAGGGGCCCGAACCCGGAACCCCATAAACAGGATGATGGCGGAAGATGAAAGCCAATGACAAAAAGGGATCCGAGGGAAAGAAGGTCATTCACATCAGGCACTGGCCTGAAGGGGATCGACCCGGGGAGAGGCTCCTGGAAAAGGGGCCGGAGGCCCTGAGTGATGCGGCCCTTCTGGCCATACTCATTGGGACCGGCGGGCAGGGAAAGGACGCCCTCAGCCTTGCCCGGGAGATGCTCAAGGAATTCGGCGGGTTCAGCGGCCTCATGTCCGCAGGCCGTGATGACCTGATGAAAATGAAGGGGATCGGCAAGGCCAGGATCGCCCGGGTCCTGGCATCCATGGAAATCGTCAAACGGAGGCTCCGCCAGCCCCTGGCCCAGATGAATGTGATCGAAAACCCGGACCCTCTTCATGACTATCTCAAGGCATCCATGAGGTCCCTGAGCCGGGAGGAATTCAGGCTTCTGTACCTGAACCGATCACGGCACCTGATCTCGGAAAAGGTACTCTTTAAAGGGACATTGGACCTCTCAACGGTGCATCCCCGCGAGATCATGGAATCGGCCCTTCGGAAGAAGGCCTCGGCCCTGATCCTGGCCCATAACCATCCTGCGGACCTTCCGATGGTCAGCGACGAACATATCCAGTTGACAAAGGCCCTGGTCAGGGCCATGTGGAACGTGGAAATCCCGGTCCTGGATCACGTGGTCATCGGCAGAAACAGCGTTTTAAGCATGAAGCGTCATTACCCCGAGATCTTCGAGGGAGAAGACGACATCGCCTGAGAAGGCGAACCCCTGCCCGGATTCGAAACCAAATCCCATTGAACCGAACCGACAAGAGAAGCATGAACCGTTTATTTTGATGCAATTTCAAAGTGATTTCAGAAAAAAATCAACATCTTTCTGAAATCATTTTGAAATTGCTCCCCGTTTGTGTATGTTTCAAAATTCAACCCTTCGCCTTTCCCTAACGTACGGAGAATTCGAAGGCCCGGAGTCGGGCCGTGACAACAGATCACCTTCTGTGAGAGAGACAATGGACGACTGGTGTGATCAACAGGATTCTGTTCCTGACGGGGATCGGATTTACCGTTGCTCCAAATGCGGCAAACGGCTTCATCCCCGCCAGATATTCGGAAGCGATGGCGAGCTTGCAGGGTGGAGACTGCCGCCCCACAAGAAGAAGGGGCACAAGCTCAGGGCCGTAAAAGAGCGTCAGAGCAAAAAACGGAAGGAAAAGACCCTGGGCCGGCGTCGGTCTTAATGAAATTCAACATGAGGCGTTAAGGTCCTCTATCTGCTGATTTTATGCCATTTCTACCCACTACGAAAAGCGAACTGCACCATCTCGGATGGGATCGGCCTGATGTCATCCTTGTCTCAGGCGACAGTTATGTGGATTCGCCCTGCATGGGCACGGCGGTCATGGGCCGGGTCCTGTCAGATGCCGGGTTCAGGGTCGGAATCATCGCCCAGCCGGACGTCACTACCGGAGAAGACATCACCCGCCTCGGCCTGCCGAGGCTTTTCTGGGGGGTTACCGCCGGGGCCGTTGATTCCATGGTCGCCAACTATACGGCCACGGGAAAAAGGAGAAAATCGGACGACTATACGCCCGGGGGAATCAACAACCGGCGACCGGACAGGGCGGTGATCGTTTACACCAATCTGATCAAGCGGCACTTCAAGGGGAGCGGCATCCCCATCGTCCTGGGAGGGATTGAGGCGAGCCTGAGACGGATAAGCCATTATGATTTCAAGTCGGATAGGATCCGGAGGTCGATACTCTTTGATTCAAAGGCCGACCTCCTTGTTTACGGGATGGGGGAAAAGAGCGCCGTCAGCCTGGCAAGGGCAATGGACACCGGCACGGAATACCGGGGCATCAGGGGCATCTGCTACATCTCCGGGGAGAAACCCGATGATTATTTGGAACTCCCTTCCCATGAGGAGGCACTTAAGGATAAGAAAGCGTTTATCGAGTGCTTTCACACCCTTTATCGCAATAATGATCCCGTGACTGCGAGGGGGCTTGTTCAGGGGCATCAAAACAGGTATCTTGTCCATAACCCGCCGTCCCATATCCTGTCGGAGAGGGAACTCGACAGGATATATGAACTGGATTTTGAAAGAGACCTTCACCCCTTTTATAAAAAAGGCGGTCACGTCAGGGCCCTGGATACCATCAGGTTTTCCATCCCCGCACACAGGGGGTGTTATGGAGAATGTAACTTCTGCGCCATCGCGGTTCACGAGGGAAGGACGGTCCAGTCACGGAGCATCGGGTCGATTCTAAGAGAGGCCGAACGGATCGCCCGATTGCCGGATTTTAAGGGATACATTTCGGATGTGGGCGGCCCCACCGCCAACATGTACGGGTTTGAGTGCAGGAAAAAACTGGAAAAGGGAAGCTGTACGGACAAAAGGTGCCTGTTTCCGGAGATCTGTCCGAATCTCAGGCCCGACCATGGCAGGCAGATCGAACTGTTGACCCGACTCCGGCAGATGGAGGGCATAAAGAAGGTCTTTGTTGCCTCCGGTCTCAGGTACGATCTCTTGTTTAATGATCGAAGGCATTGTATAAGGTACCTTGAAGAGATGGTGTCGCACCATGTATCCGGCCAGATGAAGGTGGCCCCTGAACACACCCGAAAGAACGTTCTTGACTTAATGGGGAAGCCTGATACGGATTCGCTCCTTGAACTGAAGGCGATCTTTGACCGTCTGTCAATCTCGGTTTCAAAAAAGCAATTCCTGACCTATTATCTGATGGCGGCACACCCGGGATGCACGCTCGATGATATGCGCAGACTGAAGACCTTCGCAAATGAAAAGCTTCGAATTAAACCTGAGCAGGTCCAGATATTTACCCCGACCCCATCGACATACTCAACGCTCATGTATTATACAGGGTTAAATCCCTTTACCGGAGAAAACATCTTTGTGGAAAAAACCCTCAGGGGGAAGGAGAAACAGAAAGCGGTGATCATGGGGGAGGGCTGAGACATGGAACTTCGGGGCTTCGCCCCAATTCCTGCTCAGCGGCAAGACAACTGTTGCAGAGAGATACCTGATTCCCACGCCTTGGCGTGGTTGAATTTCCGACACATTAAACCATGGAGGATTGACAGTTAATGGGACAAGAACCGAACAAGATCATCTATTCCATGATCCAGGTGAGCAAGTACTATGACAAAAAGCCGGTTTTAAAGAATATCTCCATCTCCTTTTTTTATGGCGCAAAAATCGGCGTTCTGGGCCTTAACGGATCCGGAAAGAGCACGCTTCTTAAAATTTTCGCAGGTCGTGACAAGGAATTCAATGGACAGACCAGCATCTCGCCCGGTCTGACGGTCGGCCTTCTCGATCAGGAACCGGAGCTGGACAACGGAAAAACAGTTCGGAATATCGTGGAAGAGGGCATGCAGGAGGCCTTTGACCTGATGAACGAATTCAACCAAATCAACGAGCAGTTCGCTACTCCCATGTCCGACGACGAGATGAACCGGTTGATCGAGCGGCAGGGCAAGGTCCAGGAAAAGATCGACGCCCTGGAGGCATGGGATCTGGATTCGCAGGTCGAGATGGCCATGGATGCCCTTCGCTGCCCCCCCGGGGAAACGCCTGTGGATATACTTTCAGGGGGCGAGAGACGTCGTGTGGCGTTGTGCAGGCTCCTGCTTCAGAAACCGGATATCCTTCTCCTTGACGAGCCCACCAATCATCTCGATACAGAGTCTGTTGCATGGCTGGAGCAGCACCTGCACCGCTACGCCGGCACCGTAATAGCCGTGACCCATGACCGCTATTTCCTCGACAATGTGGCAGGCTGGATCCTGGAGCTGGACCGGGGCGAGGGGATCCCCTGGAAAGGAAACTACTCGTCCTGGCTGGAGCAGAAACAAAAGCGGATGCAGATGGAGGAGAAGGGGGAGAGCAAGCGCCGGAAAACCCTTGAGCGGGAACTGGAGTGGATCCGGATGTCTCCCAAGGGAAGGCATGCAAAGGCAAAGGCCCGGATCAGCGCCTATGAATCCCTGTTGAGTCAGGAAACCGAGAAACGGGAAAAGGACCTGGAAATCTACATCCCGCCCGGTCCCCGCCTGGGAGACGTGGTCATCGAGGCAACCAGGGTCGCCAAGGCATACGGCGACCGGCTCCTGATGGAGGACCTCACCTTCTCGATTCCCTCCGGCGCTATTGTAGGGGTCATCGGTCCCAACGGTGCGGGGAAGACCACCCTTTTTCGGATGATTACCGGGCAGGAGGAGCCCACCTCAGGGGAATTCAGGATAGGCGACACCGTGAAGCTGGCCTACGTGGATCAGAGCCGCGACGCCCTTTCCCCTGGAAAGTCCATATGGGAGGTCATCTCGGACGGAAAAGACACCGTATACCTCGGCAACAAAGAGGTGAATTCCCGGGCCTATGCCGCACGGTTCAATTTCTCAGGGAGCGATCAGCAGAAAAAGGTGGGAAACCTTTCCGGAGGAGAGAGGAACCGCGTCCATCTCGCCCGGATATTGAAGGAAGGGGCCAATGTCCTTCTCCTGGACGAGCCGACCAATGATCTCGACGTAAACACCTTGCGTGCCCTGGAGGAGGCCCTTGAGAATTTCGGGGGGTGCGCCGTGGTCATCAGCCACGACCGCTGGTTTCTCGACCGGATCGCGACCCATATCCTCGCCTTTGAGGGAGACAGCAAGGTGGTCTGGTTTGACGGCAATTACACGGAGTACGAAGCAGACAAGAAGGCAAGGCTCGGCGAGGCCGCGGCACAGCCCCATCGGATCAAGTACCGGAGGCTGACACGGGGGGCCTCGGCAGAATAGTCCCCCGGGCAGACTGAATGAACCGGCAAAGGACCCTTTCCAGGTCCCGAGGCATTTTTCATTGACCCTGACCCTTTCGGGGCCTGGAGGGTGGAGTCATGATAAGCCAAAGGAGTATTTCCCTGTGGCTTCGTGGCTCTGTGTGAGATATTGACGTAGCGCATGCATTATGAAGGTCCCATATATCGGCCCCCGAGCGAGGCGGACAGCCTGCTGGTTCAGGCCACGGTGGGCTGCCCCCACAACCAGTGCGCCTTCTGCATGGTCTATAAGAAGGGCCCGCCGTTCCGGGTGCGCCCGGTGGACGACATCAGGCAGGACCTTGAAGAGGCGAGGAGGGATCATGGGCCGGGCATTCGGACGATCTTTTTCCCCGCCGGCAACACCATTGCCATGCCCACGGACGATCTGGCCGCCATCTGCGCCCATGCCCATGCCCTCTTCCCCCGTCTCGATCGAATCACCGTCTATGGGTCATCCCACTATATCCACAAAAAGGGACCGGCCGATCTCGTCACGCTGAGGCAGGCCGGTCTGACCCGCATCCATGTGGGTCTTGAGAGCGGGGACGATACGGTCCTTGAAAGGATCAAGAAGGGGACCCATGCCCGGGAGCAGATCGAGGCCGGTCAATGGGTGATGGCGGCAGGGATCGAGCTGAGCGAATATGTCATGATCGGGATCGGCGGAAAGGAGCGGACCCGTGAGCACGCCCTGAATACGGCAAAGGCCCTGAACGCCGTCAATCCCGATTTCATCCGGATCCGCACCTTTCTCCCGAAGATCGACACGCTCCTTCTGCACCAGATCCGGAAAGGCCGCTTCCAGGTCCTCTCCCCGCACGAGGCCCTCCGTGAAACAGGGGAGATCATAGAAAATCTGCATGTCACATCCCGCGTCGCCAGCGATCATTACACCAACTATGTGGATATCCACGGCAACATGCCCCGGGATAAGGATAAGATGCTTGCTGCCATTCAAAATGCCCTTCAAATGGATGAGGAGATGTTCAGACCGGTATATGTGGGGACCCAGTGAATCAGTAACCAGCATCCAGAAACAAAGGCCGGTGGTCGGAGGACCGAGGTCAGACGTCAGGGTAAAACGCTGCAAAACCCGACAACCGTTAACCAGGGAGAAGGTGAGAAGATGAGAAGGTGAGAGGTTTAGCCATAACCAGGAACCAGCAATCCCGCTGCGGGATCTCAGCTTCGCTTCGACCAGCATCGAGTATCCGGTATCCAGCGACCAGCATCCAGCTTCCCTTGACTATTCCGTCAGTTGGGCATACATAACACCCGGCAGCCAACACCGACCCGGCTTTCTTCTTTCGCCCCTGATGGGGGCATGAGGATTGGAAATGGCCTGAAATATCACAAAAACCCCGCTATTCCGTCAGATGGAAGCGGGGTTTTGTATTTTGAGATCCACTGAAAGGAGAGGACAGTGAATCGGGGCCAGGCTGGATGTAAGCCAGCATGGTCAACAACGGAGATCACGTATTCGCAGCATTCAAGTCTTTCCCGGACTCCGACCTGGCCAGGCTTTATGACGTGACCACAAAGCGGCTGAACCAGCAGGTGACTCGAAACCCGGATCGCTTCCCTGCGGATTTCATGTTTCAGCTGAACTCAGACGAAAAGGCCGAGGTGGTTGCAAATTGTGACCACCTCTCGAAGCTGAAATTTTCCCCAGTGCTGCCGTACGCCTTTACAGAACATGGGGCGATCATGGCTGCAAGCGTCTTGAACACGCCACGCGCCATTGAAGCCAGTGTTTTCGTTGTCAGGGCCTTTGTCAAATTGCGTGAGATGATTTCAAACCATGTGGAAATGGCAATAAAACTGAGTGAGCTTGAGGATCGGCTCCAGGGACACGATGAGAAATTTGACCAGGTATTTGCGGCCATCCGGCAGCTCATGGCCCCGCCCGATCCCCCGAGAAAACGAATAGGTTTTGAAGTCGATGCGCCGAAACCGAGATATGGTAAAAAAGGTAAAAAGTGAACAGTTATATCTCTGCGGAAGCCCTTTCTTCGGCAACCTGGTGGCCGACCGCGTCCGTTTCGGCCTGATCCGCCACTTCTCGCGCAAGGCCCAGGTGGCGGACAGGTCCAGTTTCGTGAATTTGGTGAGTTTGGTGGATAGAGGACGGAAGGTGAGGCGGCAAGGGGGTGCGTATCCAGATCCAGCATCGAGCATTCAGCGACCAGCATCCAGTTTCCCTTGACTAATTCAGCAGTTGGGAATACATAACATCCGGCAGTCAACACCGACCCGGCTTTCTTCTTCCGCCCCTGATGCGGCATGAGGATTGGAAATGGCCTGAAATCTTACCAAAACCCCGTTATTCCAGTCAGATGGAAGCGGGGTTTTGTATTTTTGGGGGATGGGAAGCGCCCCGCCTGTATTCTGCGACGAGATTAATCAAAAAAGGTCGTGAATATAGGCTGACAGCCACTTCAAGTAGACGTAAGGACAAGTATGACAGACATTGTTCCCATTGAATCAATTATCAGCAAGATAATTTGGTTGCGAGGGGAAAAGGTTCTTCTGGATAGAGATCTGGCGGCGCTGTATGGGGTGGAAACAAGGGTATTGAAGCAGGCGGTAAAAAGAAATATCAGGCGGTTCCCTCCGGATTTCATGTTCGAACTCACGAAAGACGAATTTGAGAATTGGAGATCACAATTTGTGACCTCCAGTGGCGACAAGATGGGTTTAAGATATGCGCCGATGGCCTTCACGGAGCACGGTGTGGCTATGTTTACCCCGTTCAACGCGCAGCCTGTTTAACCGGGGCTGTCGAGTGTTCTGAAAAGCGAACGTGCGATCGAGGTGAACATTGCCATTATTCGTGCCTTTGTCAGGCTCCGTCAAATGCTCGTTTCCCATGAGCGGCTTGCCCGTAAGCTGGAAGAAATGGAGATGAATCCTCCCTTTATCATATCGATTGCCGTATTGACGAAAAAAAAGATTGCAAAACAGGGACAGAAGGTGTATCTTATATGCAACTGGTTATAAAAAGCTTGAACAACACCCCCAACGCATCCCGTAAGATCTGCGCACCATTGGGGGTTACTTTTTTTGTGGGGGCATACCATGCGATTTGAAAAGCCCCCCAAAACCTTTGATGAGCAGGTGAACCTGCTCATTTC
>JAWOIH010000328.1:0-9643 GCA_046484725.1 Candidatus Desulfacyla sp.
GGGGCCGGGGTTTTGGGAACGGTTGGGGGAATTTGAGGTTGTGCCGGACATGGTTCGCGGAGCGGAGAGCGCATGGCGCATGGCGCATGGCGCAGAGCGCAGAGGGCAAAGCGAAGAGGGGGAAGCTGAAAGATCAAAGCTGGAAGCTCAAAGCTCAAAGGGGGAAGCTCAAAGCTCGAAGCAGGAAGCTCAAAGCTCAAAGGGGGAAGCTGAAAGCTCAAAGGGGGAAGCTGAAAGGCAATCTGAGGGGGAGCAAAGTTTACGGATAACGAATCAACGAATAACAAATAACGACTCTGTTTCGGTGACGGCCCTGGATGAATGGGGCGAGGAGTGGGTGGCGCCGCTGGGGGTGTGTGAGACAGGGAAGGCGTATGTGTTCAGGGGCGAGTTGTGGCGGGACGGGTGGCAAAACGGGGTGTATCCGGCGGTAAGGCTCTGGGGAAAGGAATTTTTGCTGGATACGCATCTCAAGGCCAAGGAGTGGCAGCCGGTTCGGGTGAATGTGGTGTGTCCGGATGAGGTGTCGGACCCCTGTTTCCGGTTCGTCAATCGTCACAGGGGGACGACGTTTACGTTGAGAGGGCCTTCGGTCAAGCGGAAATACCGGTTCCGGGGCGGGCCGGGGGCGGCGGTTGAGAGGGGGTTTTTCAATGGGGATTTCTTTCCGATTGGGGTTTATGGGGCGGACCTTGAAAATCTTGAGGGAATCAAACGGTTGGCGATCAATACGGTGATCCTGGGAGGGAGCGGGGAGAAGCTGAGAGAGAAGGTCGAAAGGTGCCATGAGGTGGGGCTGAGATACGTGCTTTCCGTGCCCCGGGACCCGGACCGTCTGCCTGTGTATCTGGATGAGATCTCCCGGTATGTGAGGCCGTATGACACGGCCTTTTATGTCAATGACGAACCGGGGATCGGGTCGTTTCCGGTGAACAGAGCCAATGACATCCACCGGCTGATCAAGGATCGCTTCCCCGGGTGTGCCACATGCATGGCCGTGGTACGGCCCCAGGTGT
Source organism: Candidatus Desulfacyla sp. (assembly GCA_046484725.1). GTDB lineage: Bacteria > Desulfobacterota > DSM-4660 > Desulfatiglandales > Desulfatiglandaceae > AUK324. The sequence continues at coordinate 1,017 of JAWOIH010000328.1, forward strand.
GCGGCGATTATGCGCAGTCCGCGGATTTCTTTATGATGGATCAGTACCCGGTGCCCAACATGCCGATGACGTGGTTGTCGGAGTGTATGGGGGAGTGCGGGAGGGGATTAGTTAATAGTTATTCGTTAATGGTTAATCGTAACGAATCCACGAATAACCTTTCTTCACAATTAACGAATCAACCATTAACGATTAACGAGTCCTCTAAAGCCGCGAAGCGGGTGGCGGCGGTGATTCAGGCGTTTGGGGGGGATCGGTGGCAGGATGTCGGCTGGCCGAGGCTCCCCACGTGGCAGGAGATGGATTGTCTGGCGTTTTTGTCGGTAGTGCATGGGGCGCGAGGAATTTTCTTTTATACCTATGGGGTGATGGGCCGGACCGAAGAGGGACGTGAGCGGTTGGGGCGGGTCGTGGGGCGGTTGAATCAGATCTATCCGTGGCTGGTGAAGCAAAACTCTGATGAGGAGGTGAAGGTGGAGATGGTGTCGGAGAACCGGGTGGACCCGAAGGGACGGCCCGCAGTGCAGGGGTGTGTGAAGCGGAGGGGAGATGAATGGATGGTAATTGCGGTGAATACGATCGGGACATATGTGGAGGCGGAGTTGGGGGTAACTGTTAATGGTTATTCGCTAATGGTTAATGGGGAGGAGGAGGAGAAGGTTAATGGTTATTCGTTAATGGTTAATCGTAACGAATCCACGAATAACCTTTCTTCACAATTAACGAATCAACCAATAACGATTAACGACGCAAAGCGGCTGGCTCGGGAGGTGTTTTCGGGGGAGGAGTATGCGATAAGGGATGGGCGGCTGAGAGCGCGGTTCGGGCCGTATGGGGTGAAGGCGTTTGTTTTCCCTGATGGGGAGGGGTGAGAGGGGGGGTATTGGTTAATCGTTAATGGTTAATCGTTAATGGTTAATGGTTATTGGGGGAAAGCGATGCCAGGTCAAAGCTTGAAGACGTTCGAAGAGCTTGATTGCTGGAAGGCGTGTACGGAGGTTAGGAGATTCATCCATCAATTGGTAAAGAAATATGCAAGAGAAGAGAAATATTCGCTGGTTGATGATATGAAAAGGGCGGCTCGCTCTACGACACACAATTTGGCGGAAGGTTATGGTCGATTTCATTTCCAGGAGAATGTTCAATTCTGCCGGGTGAGCAGAGGTTCTCTCTACGAATTGATAGACCAGTTGATCACCTCCCTGGATGAGGGCCACATTACCAAGGAAGATTATGAAAAGGGCCGAGCATTGATCCTCAAGGCCCTCCCACTACTAAATGGATATATCAACTATCTTTCTCGCCAGAAATCCAATAGCAAGTTGAACCAGCGACCCATCACCATTAACGATTAACCTTTAACGATTAACGAATACCCGCGGAAAACAAATATGGAAAAGCTGTCCTACGTCCTCTACCTAACGGTCCTCCTCCTGAGCATCCTCCTGTTCGGGGCCATGCACACCTATGTCTATACCCTTATGGCCCTGGGGGTCCTGGCGGCGACCGCTTTACTGGTCGTAAAGGGGCTGCGCAAGGATCACAAGGCCGATCGCTACATGTTCCGGTTTCCCAAAACGGCCTTGGATGCGGGGTTTCTGGTGCTCCTTGGGTTTCTGGCCCTCCAGATCACCCCGCTCCCGGCAGGCGTCATAAAGCTTATATCGCCTGAGGCGATGGTGGTGTGGGAAAAATCGTGGCCGTCGGCGTCCCTTGTGGGTGGCTCGGCCGGGGTGGAGGCCTGGCTGTCGCTGGCGCCCTACCCCTACCCTGTCCGCATGTCCATCATCCGTCTCACGGTTTACGGCCTCTTCTGCCTGGGACTCATCCGGGTCCTGAATTCACAAAAACGGATCCAGGTGGCCATCGTCCTCGTTCTCATTATGGGATGTTTCGAGGCGCTCTACGGTCTGATCCAGGCCTATTCCGGGGCTCCGCAGGTATTATGGTTCAAGAGCGGCTCCGGCCGAAATGTCGCCGGCACCTATATCAACCGCAACCACTTTGCCGGATTCATGGAGATGGGGATGCTGTTAGCGGCCGCGTTTACAGCGGCCCTTTCAGAAAGAAAAAAATCGTCTTCAGACCGGGAGCGTAGGGAGACCTTCAGGGCACGCCTGGCCGATTTTCTTTCAGGCGAGCAACTCCTGAACAAACGGATACTGATCCTCTTCGCCGGGGTGGTCATGGGGATCGGGCTGATCTTCTCAGCCTCCAGGGGGGGGATAATTGCTGCTGCCGGAGGACTTCTCTGCATGAGTCTCTTCCTTGTTTTCAGAAAGGGACAGCGGCGAAAGGGGATCATATTTTTAGCACTTTTTCTGATCGCGTCCGCCTATGCCCTGGATATCGGGGTGGATTATGTGGCCGGGCGGTTCAAAAGCATTGATACCGCCATGGAGGGAAGACACCGGTATGCCCTGAAGGCCATTGAGATGTTCGAGGATTACAAGGTCGCTGGCGTGGGAGTGGGCAACTTCAAATATGCCTATCCCAAGTACCAGGCCGCGGAAGACAAAAAGGTCTTTATTCGATTCGCCCACAATGACTGGGCCCAGTTTCTTTCGGAGGCGGGAATTGCCGGCATGGTCCTGTTGCTGGGTTGCTTGGCCTATTATCTGGCCAAGGCCATTCGGCTGTGGCGCAGGCGGAACGATCCGTTCGCCGTTTGTCTGGGTATCGCACCGGTGGCTGCCTTGACGGCCATCGGGATCCACTCCTATTCGGACTTCAATCTCCATATCCCGGCCAATGTCCTGGTGCTTGTCGCGATCATGGCCATCGGGTATGCGGCCCTGCATCTGGAGCGGCATCACCGGCGGGACCGGATGAATTATACGTATTACGATCTGCCGCTCAGATACCGGGGCGGCGCGGTCCTGGTGCTGATCTTGGGGCTCATCGGCTGGACCGGGTGGTGGAGCGTCCGGCATTTTATGGCGGAGTCCTACTGCAATACTGTTCCCAACAGCACCCTGAACCGGGATCAGAATCCGCCGTTGGCGGAGGTGGCGAAGGCCATTGCGTGGGACGGGGGGAATGCGGAGTACTGGAATAAGTTCGCAGAGCGCATAGGGCAAAGCGCAGAGGGGATGGAAGCTCGAAGCTCGAAGGTGAAAGCTGAAAGCTCAAAGCTCAAAGCTCAAAGCCAAGAGGATAAAGGAGCAGGGGAAGATGATTCCCCGTTCCCCGTTCCGAGTTCCGCGTTCCGAGTTCCAACATTTGACTTCCGACTTCCGACTTCCGACTTCCGACTTCTGGCCCTGGAGCGGGCGGTTCGGTTGAATCCCTTTGAGGCCCAGTACCATCTGCGGCTCGGGTGGGCCTACGCCCATCAGTGGAACGATGCGGCTTACCATACGAAATGGCTCCCGTCCGCGGATATTTCCATGGACCGGGCCGCGTATTTTGCAGGCGTCAAGAACCCGCGGCTCCACGTGGAGCTGGGGAACTACTGGACCATGCGGTCCAAGTCGGTGTATCCCAGCGATCCGCTGCATCATGAGGCCTGGGCCAGGGCGGTGCGGCATTATCGCAGAGCGCAAAGCGCAGAGCGCGGAGCGCAGAGCGGGGAGAGCCAGGCGGTGAAGGAGATGCAGAAGGAGATCCGGGATTATGTGTGGAATATTTATCCGGATGAGGCATACCTCAAAGAGGTCCTGATCGAGGCCCCTTCGGGGTCCTGATCCGTTCCCTATACGGGAAGGCGGGAAAAAGGCAGCACGGCGAAAGGCCATGCTGCCTTTTTTTGTCCCGGGCATGTCCGGAATGTTGTCGATTATCAGGGAGAGGGTGGATGGCAGGAATATGAATCGATTCATCGGACGGTTGAGCAGCATGGAGAGGACGGCCCATAATCTGATGCATTCGTCGTTCCAATCCCTGTTCCTGCGCCGTCTACGGGTATGGCCCAAGGACCGTCATCTGGATCTGATCCGTATCGGAACACCATACCCCGTATTTATGGCCGGCCTCCAGGGTCAGTTGCGTATCGTCCGTCTCCTTGTAGGGCGCATCTCCCCTTGTCCAGCGCATCACAGTTTGCTCCACCGGAAAATCAGATTGCCCGGGCACAACGGGCATGACCGCGAGCCGTCTCTCCTCCTGCAACCGCGCGTGATACAATTTGGCCCTGAAAGCATAGGCGCCCGGCAACACAACCACGCCCAGGTCGTCGACGCGCAACTCCCGGCTCTCCCCCTGGGTTTGGATACGCATGTAGATGGGAGCATACGTCAGATTCTCGGTCTGGATAACAAGGGCAAGATCCTTTTTGGGCCGTTCCGGACCCGGATAGGCCTTCTTCGGGTCCAGGGAGCAGCCGGGGATGCACCCTATGAGCACAAGGCACACAAGAGATATCAAGGCTGTGGATCTGATCCGTTTCATGTCGCTCTCACCGAACCGCCCATGCGCGGAAACGCTTTCCTCTCGGGGAAGAAGATGCCCGTACCCTATCATGGCGATGCTGTTTGCGCAAGTAAATCCGTGACCCATCAAATAGCTTGACATGTCTTTCCCTGTCATATATATGCTTGCGAGAAAACAGGCTCCATTCAGTTTCCACCATCACGGGGAGGACTGGATATGAAGAAGATAGGGTCTCTAATCCTCCTGGCTACATTTGCCCTTGTCTGGTGCCCCACCCTGTGCCAGGCGAAGCGGGATACCCTGAAGGTGTGCATGGGGGCCCAACCCCTCCAAAACCTAAACCCTGCATTCACCACCAACCGCCACATCCTGGTCCTGTATCACAACTGGGGGGATACCCTCCTTTACCGGGATCCGGTTCAAAAACGACTGGTCCCCTGTCTATCCGAATCCTGGCAATGGATCGACGCCAACACCCTCGAATTCCGGCTCAGGAAAGGGGTTCGGTTCCATAACGGGGAACCCTTTGGCGCCCAGGCCGTACGCTTTTCCTTGGAACTGCTGAAAAGACCGGATTCACTGGTATCTCCCTACCTAACCGGGTTCGAAGGGGTGGACGTGGTCGATGAATATACCGTGCGGATCAGGACATCGACGCCTCACCCCACCGCACCGGAGATAATCGCCAATGTCTTCTTCATCTATCCGCCCGACTACTACAAAAGGGTGGGGCGGGAGGGATTCGATGTCCATCCGATCGGGACAGGTCCCTACCGGTTCGTATCCAGTACGAATTCCTCAGAGGTTCTTTTTACCGCCAATCCCGACTATTTCGGGGGCCCCAAGGGAGAGGCCGGGATCCCGCACCTGAAAGGAGTGACAGCCACTGAAGAAATGCTCGAGATGGAGGCCTTGATATCAGGACGGGCCGATCTGCTCCGATCCACCGATGTTCGTCAGCGGCAGGTTCCCTTTGTCAAACAAAACCCCGATCTCAAAATAAAGACCGTCCCCATCCTGAGGGTTTGTTTTCTGGTCATGGACGCAGCGGGACGCAGCGGGGCCCCGTTCTTCAAAGACAAACGGGTGCGCATGGCCGTGAATCATGCCATCCACAGGGAGTGGATCATCCAGCATGCCTTCAATGGATATGCGGAGAGAATCGACAGCGTAACGAGTCCCCTTCACTTCGGGCACGAGCCGGATGTGGTTCGCTACCCCTACGATCCGGTCAGGGCCAGGAAGCTGCTGGCCGAGGCAGGATATCCCAACGGTTTTGACGTAGATCTATTCGCCGCCGTCTACGAGAGTTCAGTCGAGGCCATTGTTCGGGATCTTGCGGCGGTGGGCATCACAGTGCGGCACCATTGGATGGGCGGGAAATGGAACGACTTCTACCGGAAGTTCTTGCAGGGGGAGATGCCCCTGGCATTCATGACCTGGGGGAGCTACTCCATCTTTGATGCGGCTGCCATCCTCAACCCGTTTTTCATAAAGGACGCCCAAGGGTGCTATGGCACGACGCCCGAACTGAGCGCTATGCTGGAAGAGGCCCAGCGGACCGCAGACCCCAAAAGGCGACGGGAACTCTTGTCCAAGGCCCAGAAGATCATTGCGGCCGAGGCCCTCTGGGCGCCCCTCGGCACCACCCATGCCATTTCACTCATGAAAAAGGATCTGAACTTTCAACCCTCTTATGACGAGATTGATCGTTATTTTGGCGCCTCGTGGGAGTGAGGCCGCTGGTGAACCGCTATGTTGGCGAATAAAGGGCGCATCCTCTTCCTGGTCATAGCACTGGGCCTCCTCCTGAAAGGCCCGGTTCCGGTCGCCGCGGCCCCGGAAGACGAGCAGATCAAGGCCCTTTATCTCTACAATTTTCTCCTCTTTGTGGATTGGCCGGAACAGGTCCTGCGCAGCGGAGATCCCTTCAGGGTAGCTGTCGCCGGAGACACTGCCTTGTTTCATACGCTCAGCAAAATGGCCAAGAATTCCGTCAAAGGGAGAGGCCTCCTCGTCGAGCGGTTCGACTCGCCGGAAGACCTCCCCCGCCCGTGCCATGCTGTTTATATCGGGGCCTCGGAAAGGGACCTGGCGGCCCTGACAATAATGGAGATGAGAGGCCGGCCCGTCTTGACCTTGAGCGATATGGCGGGTTTCACAGACATGGGGGGGATGGTCCATTTCAAGCACATCGCATGCAAAGAACATGCTTCCGATCATCCAAAGCGGTTCGAGATCAATCTGTCGGCGATGAAGCGTGCGGGGCTCAAGATCCGATCCAGGCTGTTGAGGCTCTCGGATATTGTGGAATGAAAGATAGAAGCGCGAAGCCCAAAGCTCAAAGCCGGACGCCGGTCTTTGCGCCATGCGCCATGCGCCATGCGCTCTACATCCAAAAACCCCGATAAGGCAGGAACATATTCGAATGGCCCGCTTCAACGATTTCCCTATCCGAAAAAAACTGTTGCTGATCATCATGACGATTAATCTCTTTACCCTCATCCTGGCCTTTGGAGGGTTTGCGGTATACGACGTCATGATGTTCCGGGAGGAGGCCAGGCGTCATTTACTGGTCCTTTCCGACATGATCGGGTATAACTGCGCGGCGGCAATCGCTTTTGAGGACCCAGCCGATGCGACGGAGACCCTGGCCGCCTTCAAGGCGAATCCATTCATTGAATCGGCCTGGGTTTATACGGGAACCGGCCGTCCTCTGGCAGGATACGCGCGTGACGAGGTCCAGGCCGAGCCTCCCTCTCAACTCAGGCCAAACGGCTGTTATTTTGAAAACGGCTCCCTTTTCTGTTTCCAGCCGATCGTCATCGCCGGCACTTCCGTGGGCACAATCTTCCTTCGCAGCGATCTGAGCCAGATCCGCTCGATCTTAAACAAACACGCAGCCATCATCGTATGTGTCATGCTCATATCCTTTGCGTGCGCGTTCCTCTTATCCGCCAGGTTGCAGCACCATATTACAGGCCCCCTCGTCAGACTGGCCCGGCTGGCCCGATCGGTTTCAAAGGACAAGGACTATTCCGTCCGTGGAACCCGAGAGGGAAAGGATGAGATCGGAGACCTGGTCGACGCCTTCAACGAGATGTTAAACGAGGTGCAGAATCAAAACGCATCCATCACCCAAGCCCGGCAGTTCGCGGAAGCGTCGTCCGAAAAGGCGCACCTTCTTGCCGATGACATGAAGCAGGTGAATCTGGAATTGAAGAGAGAGGTTTCCTGCAGGCAGGAGATGGAAAGGGCGCTGAAAAAGTATCAGAAAGAACTGGAGCAGATGGTTCAGGTGCGTACGGCTCAACTGACCCTTGCCAATGAGCAGCTGAGCCGTGAAATCGCCGAGCGCAAGGAGGCCGAGCTAAAAACCCGGGCATCGCTCAAGGAAAAGACCATCCTCCTGGGGGAGATCCACCATCGGGTCCGGAACAACCTCCAGATCATCTCGAGTCTTCTGAATCTGTCCAAGGGGAGGACCCTGAACCAAGAGGCCCGCCAGGCGATAGAAGAGGCCCGGTCCAGGATATTTACCATGGCCCTCATCCATTCCCAACTGCATCTCACTCAAGACTTCAGCCAAATCGATATGCGCGGGCATATCTACAAACTGTGGTCGAGCATTCATCAGATTTATGAACCCTTGAAACGAGACGTGATCCCGTTTATTAACTGCCGGGATGTGAAGCTGACCTTGACCCAGGCCATCCCCTGCGCCCTTGTGCTCAACGAGGCCATAACCAATGTGTTTAAACATGCCTATGACGATGGAAAGGCCGGTGTATGCCATATCTCCTTAGAACGATCCCAAAACGATCGGATTGTGATGCGGATCCGGGACGAAGGCCGCGGGATGCCGGAAACCGTTGACGTGGAAAAGACCTACAGCCTTGGCATCAAGCTCATGAGAAATCTGGTCAGACAGCAGCTGGGAGGCAAATTCCATGTTGACCGAAGCGGGGGGACCGATATCCGGATCGAGTTTGATTTGTTGCAGGAGGACCCCATCATTCACGCGAAATACGCGGATAAGGATTTCTGACGTCGCCCTTGAGCTGACAACACGTTTCGCTCTCCGGCCGGCAGATGCGAACAACCTTTTATCGCATTTAAGCCTCAGAATCCCTTTGTGAAAAGGCGTGCCTTCAGAAAGGAATGCGGCAGGACCCGGGGATGAAATATCCTTGATATGAATGGCGCGCCCAGCAAGATTCGAACTTGCGACCTACGGATTCGTAGTCCGTCACTCT
>JAWOIH010000251.1:0-3217 GCA_046484725.1 Candidatus Desulfacyla sp.
GCCATGACGCCGGGGTCCATGTGCATGCCGGCGGACTTGTCCATGCAGAGAGCCCGCTTGTTCACGATTCGAAACCCGTCCTCCGGGGAATATACACCTGCCAGACACAAGGCGGTCAGTTCGCCCAAACTATGGCCGGCCATTGCTACAGGGTGGATACCAAGGGTCGTTAAGTATCGGGCCATGGCATATTCCATGGCGAACATGGCAGGTTGCTGCCACCGGGTCTTCTGAAGGTTCTCCTCCCGATCGTGGAACAATAAGTGAAGGAGGTCGAAGTCCGCTGCAGCTGCCGCCCGATCCATCCACTCCCTGATGACGGGAAAGGACTCGTAGAGCTCCCGTCCCATTCCTCCATACTGTGACCCCTGTCCGGGAAATACAAAAGCGAGCGGGAGGGCCGGCAGATCCTCGCGGCTCATGAAAATCCCCTGCTGTGCCAGGGATCTTAATACCTTGGGGGAGGCGATTCCGGCTTCGGCAAGGGAGATCGACCTTTCGATGACCGTGAGGGCCTCCTCTTCGGATTGCGCTACGACGGCCATCCGGCAGTTCTGGCCGTCGATCTCAGTCCGGAAGAAAGAAACGCCCTGGAGCGTGGGAGAGCCACCCCCCTTCTCTCGATCGAGAGCGGGTTCCCTATCCTGTGAGACCAGGATCGTATCCACTTCATCCATGGCCTGCTCCAACTGCACCACGTAGTTGGAACCTCCAAACCCGAAAGCGTTGACCTGAAGCCTTCTTAGCCGGCCGGCTCTGCACCCCCAGTCAAGCGGCTCGGGGGCGATGAAGAGCCCCGATCCTTCCAGGTCTATTTCCGAATCGGGATTTATATAATTGAGAGTGGGGGGAAAAACCCCTGCCTTCATGGCCATAACTCCTCGAATGAGGCTGTTGATGCCTGAAGCGCCAAGAGTGTGTCCGATCTGGGATTTGAGTGAGCTGAGAACTGTGCGCTTGGAGGAATTGAAGATGGACTTCAGGGCACGGACCTCCTCTACATCGCCTTGCCGGGTACTCGTGGCATGGCATTCCACCAGGTCCACCGCATCGGGCCCATAGGGTGTCCCTTGTAAAGAGGCACGAATGGCGATCTCTTGGGTGGCACTGGAGGACTCTACCAAGCCCAGATGGTTGTTGCTCGCTCCCATGCCCGTGATGACGGCGTGGACTGGCGACCCTCTTGCGCGGGCCGAACTTTCCCGCTCAATGACGATCACTCCTCCGCCTTCACCCAGGACCATCCCGTCTCTTTCGGCATCGAAGGGGCGGGAGGTCTCGTGAGCGGGCCTTTCCTGTCCGGACAACCCGAAAAGGGCGCCCAGCGCGGAGAATTCCAGAAAATGGAGGTGTGTGAGATACTCCTCGCCCCCTCCGACGACGGCGGCATCAATGATGTCGTTTCGGATCATCTGGATAGCGCTGTGAAGTGCGACCAGTGAGGTGGCGCATGCTGCGGAGACAGAATAACTGGGTCCCATAAACCCATACCGGTTGCAGATGAAGCCGCCCGCTGCGCAGTTGAGTCTGCCCAGTAGCGTGGTGTCGTCGGGGGCCATGCGTCCGGACTTCACCTCCTGCTCGACGGCGCTCAACTGACCCGGCGTGAGGTGAACGGCCTTCTTGATGCAGGCGAGGATGTCGTGAACGTACCCTCTTATGATCAAATCGGTGAGGGGCATTGCCGCCTCTCCCGAGTTCTGGGAGATGAGGACTCCGATTCGCTCCCTCGGGATGTCTGACTCCAGGATGCCGGACGCCCGAATGGCTTTCTCCGCCAACCACATGGTGATTCTTGTGGCCTCGGTCATGGTCCGGAAATCATGGGGGGGAATCCCGAGTTCATCGCGGGAGACATGAAAGTCCAGGAAAGCGCCCACTTTGCAGTAAGTCTTGTCCGAAGCGAACGGGCGGGGGTCATAAAAACGCTCGTGATCCCACCGGGAAGGCGGAACCAGGGTAATCCCGCTTTTCATGGCCAGACTTGAAGTCCAAACCTCTTCAGGGCTTTTTCCCAAGGTATTGAGAATACTCATCCCGGTGATGGCAACCCTTTCATGGGGGCTTCTATGCGGCGCCACCTGCTTCAGGCCATGGGCAATCCTGTGGGATGGGGTTTTTATGGGGTGCGAAGCGCCGGGTGAAGGTTCCGACATTCTCTTGATGGGCTCCTCAAATGGCTGATGAAGTAAAAGAGGGCCTGCGGCCAGCTCGCGATGGAAGGACGGCAGCTCCAGAACCGTACTGATAAGACCGGCGCAAGCCCCACTCATGAATTGCCCGCATTCCAGGCAGGCCTTCTCATCCAGGGGCGCCCCGCCTGGTCTGTCCATGCCTCGGACCGCGGCAAAGAGGCTCCCGGCCGTCATCTCTTCTATTCTCGTGCGGAAGGAGTGCTCGTCCTGGTGACCCGCTGCGAACTCCCTCTCCAGGGATAAAACCGCGGCGACTCTCGGGGTCCTCAAGGATCTCACCCGAAGTCCGGTGTCCCGGCCTGAAACGAGTGTTCCGCCCGGAGGCGATTCCAGGATCATACGCTGATAAAGCGCCGTCAGGGCACCCGTTTCAACGATCTCCCGGGTGGCCAGATACGCGGTGCCCATCTGAATGGCATCCGCTCCGAGCATGGCGGCTATGAATGCGGTCTCCCGATTGAAGATTCCCCCGGCTAAAATAATGCGACAATTTTGGAACAGGGTCGTCTTACGCCGTTTCAGATCCAACACCCTTTGAGCAAGGGTGAGTGTGCTATGGCGCCCCACGTGCCCGCCGGCCTCATATCCCTCACAGATCACATACCTGACGCCGGCTTCAAGGGCAAGCTCCAACAGGGCCTCATCAGGGGCAATATATATGACCTCCATGCCGCATTCCATTAATTCCCTTAAAGGTGAGAGATCACCTCCTGCGATCACCACAAAACGGGGCTTGTGTTTCTTTATCCAGGCCAGATGGGTCTCCCTGAAGGGGTTCTCCGCCAGAGAGACGATATTCACTGCATAAGGGCGTCCTCTCATGATCTCCGGCAGACGTCCCAACCTCCGATCAAGGGTCTCCGCGTCCATCAGGCCAAGGGCGATAGTGGGCAATCCACCAGCCTCGGAAATCCTTGAGGCAAACTCAGGGACATCCGTGATCCAGGTCATGGCCCCCTGGATAAAGGGATATTTGGTTCCCATCTCTCCGGCTGTAGGGCTGTCCAAAAAGAAATCCTTTT
>JAWOIH010000452.1:0-3136 GCA_046484725.1 Candidatus Desulfacyla sp.
CCCGCTGAGATTCCCGTGTGTGGCGCTTCGAAGATGGATGGCGTGGTTCAGTCGATCCCGCGGATCATCTGATCCATGATTTTGGATGCAAGCACTGCAAAGGCGGGGTGATTGATATGGAGGTCCGCTTCCTTGATCGGGATCTGGGGATTCAAGACCTGTCGCAACGTCCCCATGAACGCATCGCGGGCCGGTGGATCATGGAGGGGGTTTCCCTGGCCATCCGCCTCGGACCATCCCTTCATGGGCACCAGGACCTTGACGCCTGAAATGTCCTGATTCAGTTTTTCGGCCAGTTGCCTGGCTATGAATCGGGTTTCGTCCAGGCTCAGGCGGACCGCTGAACGGAAATCGTAGAAAAAGATGCTTCGACCTTCAAGCTTTTCAGGGATATTGTGGCGGGTGAACTCGAGGACCGCGCAATCGAGGCCCCCCGGCACCACCAGCCGGGGGATGTGACGGCCGGCAACCGGTTCCAGCCGTCCGGGGCCGATCCCCCTGCAATAGCCGCTCATCAGTTCATCGGCCAGTTCGTGGGTTGCCAGGTCCAGTATGCCGTGAAAATATCCTTCGGCTGCCAGCTCCTCCATGGCCATGCCGCCCGTGCCGTTGGCATGGAAGGCGACCACCTCGTAGCCCATCCCCTCCAGGGAGGCCTTGACGGCCTCGGCCGCCCGGGTGATAAATCCAAACATGGTGAGGGCCACCCGCTTTTTATCCTCGGTTTGTTTCCATTGCTTCAAAACCATCCCTGCGACCGCCCCCGCGGCACGATCGAGGATCCTTCCCGTGATGCTGTTGACCCCGAGGATATCCGCCACGCTGTGCATCATGGTGATATCCTTGGTGCCCACAACCGGTTTCATGTCCCTGGACGCCACCGTGGAAACCATCACTTTGGGGACCCCCAGAGGGAGCACGGCCATGATGCTCGCGCCGATATGGGTCCCGGTGCCGCCCCCTGCCGAGATCATGCCGCATATCTGGCCCTTTTGATAGAGATCGCTGATGAGACGCCTGGCCCCTGCGATGACGGCCTCTATGGCCCGGTCCCGGTCTGTCATCTCCGCCCCCCCCTGCCGGATAACCTGTTGGTAGAGGTCGTGGTCTGCGGGGAAGGGAGAAGGGCGTTTGGTGCCCACATGGATGGTGATGGCGGGAATCCCTCTTTGTTCGATGCGCTCTTTCAGAAAGCGATGTTCTTCCTCTTTTGAATCGAAAGTCCCGACAACGGCAACGGCTGGGGTCTGTGCCACAGTTTCTCCCTCCTGAAGGATGTTCTGTCAAGGCCTGAGTCGGTCGGGACGTTATCACACACAACCGACCAATGCAATATCGGGTTTGCTCAAAACAGCATTTAGTACCTTATTGCCGGATTTTCTGTCACGGAAAACAAGAAAATATCGCCATCCTTCATCTGCAAGTCTAACCCTCCGTCATTCCGGCACGGTTTTGGCCGGAATCCAGAAACACGCAGGAGTGGATTCCGGCCAGGGGCATGCCGGAATGACGGGACAGAACACTGGAATCTTGGTTGCGGGTATCCGCGTTAGAAGCCTTTCGAAGCTTACCCCGGAAGGCCCCGGGAAGATCCACAGGAACGCCGCAGGCAAAACGCCGGAGATCAAACGGGTTTGCGCTTGACACGGATAGACCCCTTTCCCTATAACAGGGCTGTTGTAGGCGCGCAGGGAAGGGATGGGGGCATCGGTCATTTATCTGCGGAGAATGGGGAGGCAAACGACGACCATGAAATCAACGCCATACAATCTGATCATGTCGGCCCTGTACAAGGGGATGAAGGGGGATCGGCCCCCGGCGGGGAACCCCACGTCCGTCGTGTGCCACGGTCTCATGGATGCCTGCGGGATTTCCTTTCCCGAGGCCCATCTGAATCCCAGGGCCATGGCCGAGCTGGCCCTGGCAGGGCATGAGATCCTGGGCTTCGATACGGTGATGCCGGAATACAGCGTGGATCAGGAGGCGGCCGCCCTGGGCTGCGAGATCGACTGGGGAGACCGGGACCGGATGCCGGATACCAAATCCTTTCCCCACGCGGACTTCTCGGACGTGAAGGTTCCGGAGGATTTCGTGGAAAAGCCCTCAATCCGGGTAGTCCTGGACGCCCTCTCCATCCTTCGCCGTCATGTGGGGGGGAAGGTCGCCATTATCGGCAAGGTCATGGGCCCATGGACCCTCTCCTATCATGTGGCAGGAACCCAGAATTTCCTCCTCCAGATCGGGATGGAGGAAAAGGAAAAGGTCACAAAGATGCTGCGCCAGTTGATGCCCGCCACCATCGCCTCTGCCAGGGCCCAGTTCCAGGCCGGGGCCGATATCGTGGTCCTCGCCGACCATGCCACAGGAAATCTGGTGGGGGCCTACCATTACGAGGAGTATCTCCTTCCGATCCATAAGGAACTGACCGCCGCCATCGAGGGGCCCCTGATCCTTCACGTGTGCGGGAACTGCACGGACCGGCTGGAGATGTTTGCAGACGCCGGGTTTGACGGGTATCACTTCGAATGGCAGGTGGACGCGAAAACAGCCGTGGAAAAGGTGGGCCGTCGCATGTGTCTGGTGGGGAACGTCAATAACGCGGAGACCCTTTACCAGGGAAGGCCCGAGGACGCTTACAAACAGGCGCGCTACGCCATCGAGGCGGGCGTCGATATTATCGGCCCTGAGTGTGCCATCCCCCTGGCCACGCCGATGGAAAATCTCAAGGCCATTGTCTCTGCGGTGCATGAAGGGTATTAGGAAAAGCTGAAAGCTAAAAGCTCAAAGCTGAAAGCAAGAAAAAAGAGGTCAGAAGGCGGGTGTCAGAGGTCAGGAGATAAACCCTCCATTATCGAATAACCAGTGACGAGTAACGAGTAACCAGCAACCAGGACCAGGTTTTATACGGGCATGTTAGCGAAAGGATACCATCGATGAGCGATATACTCCAGCAGATAAAGGATGCGGTAATAACCCGGAAGAGAGCCGAGATCCAGGGCCTGGTCGGGACTGCCGTGGGTGAAGGGATCGATCCCAATGCCATCATCGACAACGGGCTCATTGCCGCCATGGACGTGGTGGGCAGGCAGTTTTCGGACAGCGAGATCTTTGTGCCTGAAATGCTGGTCTCGGCCCT
>JAWOIH010000037.1:0-6736 GCA_046484725.1 Candidatus Desulfacyla sp.
TCCTCAATAGTGGTGAGTCCGCCCTTGATGTTGCCGCCCGTGGGCTGGCCCCCCCGGATGTCGGCCCCCACCGATTTGGCCCGTTCCTCCATCCGGTGCACCAGGTCGAGGATCTGCTGTCCGATTTCCGGGTTCTGAGCATGTTTGGCCAACAGATGCTCGGCCCCGATAAACTCCGTGACCTCTCCCAGTATGGAGGTGCCGCCCCCCTCTACGACCCGATCCGAGGCGATGCCCAGAGCCGGATTGGGCGCCAGGCCGGATGTGGTATCGGAACTGCCGCACTTGAGTCCCAGCACGAGATCGCCCACTCCGCACGAAACCCGTTCCCCTCGGGAGGCCTCCTGGACCATTCCCTGGGCCACCAAAATCCCCTCGGCAATGGAGCGCGCGGCCCCGCCGATTTCCTGGATCACGATCGTTTCCACGCGCTTTCCAGAAGCCGCGATGCGGCTGGCCACCTCTTCCACTGCCGTACTCTCACAGCCTAAACTGACCAGAAGGACCGCTGCAAGATTCGGATTCGTGCCGAGACCGGACAAGGCATCGTTCACGCGCCGAATGTCGATCGGCGTCTGGCAGCATCCCTGCTGGTGCATGAAACAGGCCGTTCCTTGAACCTGGCGGGAGATGCCGTCGGCCACCTCGTTGGCGCACACCACCGTGGACAGAATCCCCACGTAATTCCGCGTCCCCACACGGCCATCGGGCCTTCTGTATCCCTTGAATTCCATATCAACGGCCCCCTGATCCCAAATCGCCACGGCCCCTGAGGCTCTCAATGTTCTCGATATGGGCATGGGTCCCAAATGGGATATGACTCGTCGCCCGTCCGATAATCTCCCCGTATTTAATGATATCCTCCCCCTGCGCGATATCTCTTACCGCAAATTTGTGGCCATAGGGGATAGGCCCCTCAACCCGGACGCGTCTCTTCTCTTCACCCATGCCGATGCTCACCTCTTCCCCGGGTTGGATATCCCGCAGTGCAGTGGCGACATTGTCCGTCTCCTTGATCACTATCGCGTCTGTCTTCATTTCCCCATCACCTGACCCGGATAAACCGGAACTAAAAAGACCTCACACGGAGACACAGAGATACGAAGACGCTTTTAACAATACCCCTATTGTGCGATTGCCCTGTGGCGGTGTGTGGTTGAATGGTTCTTAATTGTCGGTAACTCATGTATATCATTGTCTTTAAAAATGCTGTAGAAAATCTTTTGTATCCTTTTCACAAAACTCCATGGGTAACGGTTGAATGCTTTGGTATGATTTCCACCCTCACGGTGCATCCGGCAGATCCAGAAGCTCACGAACCGCCTTCAGCATATCGCTCACGCCGAACGGTTTTTCAAACACGCGGTGAGCGCCTACGCCCTGGGCCATGCCCAGATAGTCCTCCGCCTGAATAATGCCGCCGCCGGACATGGCGATGATCTTCACATCAGGAAAATTGCGCCGCAGATCCATGATGGTCTCGATGCCCTCCTTTTCGGGCATGATGAGATCCGTAATAACCAGATCCACCGGGCTTTCTCGAAAGAGCCTCATCCCCGCCTTCCCATCGGCCGCCTCAACAACCTCGTATCCCTCGTCGATCAACATGGCATACAGAAGTTCCCGGACCGAAGGCTCGTCATCAATGACCAGAATACGCGCCATACGATATCTCTCCTTTCGCAACCCTGCACATAGTAGTGCCGAGCGAGGCTCAGGTCAAGCCAATATTTCCCGCTCGCCCTCTGCCCGGGGGGCAAAAAATCGAGACGTACTCATAGGGGTGGCATGGACACTGCAACTCTACTTGACATGGACCCCCCGTTTATCTAAACTCCCTCAGCAAAGAGGAAGAGAGTTCGTCACCCCCGAGATGAAAATGGGAGCGGGTTATCCATCATCAGTTATGGTTATCAGAAAACCCCACGAACCGATATCCGAAAACCGATAACAAATAGCTGCCAATAGGCGTATTCTTATGGTAAACGGAAATGGATATTGCATCGCTGATAAAAAACCGAGCGTCGGAGACCTACGATCTGCATCGACGCTATGTGAACCCCCAGTTTGTGCGCGTGCTGGAGGTCATCGGTTTCAACCGCAACTATTGCACGGCCCATGGGGCCCGGCTCATCGATGAAAAGGGTAGAGAAGTACTTGATTTCCTGGCAGGATTCGGCGTCTTCAACATAGGGAGAAACCATCCTCTGGTGGCCCGCGTATTGCAGGACATGCTCAATTGCAGCGGGCCGAGCCTGGTGCAGATGGACGTCGGGGTCATTTCAGGCCTTTTGGCGGAGGCATTGGCCGCTATCGCACCGGGCGACCTGGAAGCGGTATTTTTTACCAATTCAGGGGCCGAAGGGGTGGAAGGGGCGCTCAAGTTTGCCCGGCAGGCCACCGGAAGGCACAAGATCGTCTACTGTAAGCGGGCCTTCCACGGTCTGACCCTGGGGGCCCTCTCCGTCAACGGCAACGAGGAATTCAGGAGTCGCAACGAACCGCTCCTTCCCGGCTGTATCCCGGTCCCCTTTAATGACCTGGGCGCCCTGGAGGCCGCGCTCTCCGGCAGGGACGTAGCCGCCTTTATTGTCGAGCCGATTCAGGGGAAGGGGGTCTTTGTCCCGGATGACGCTTATCTCCCCGGAGTGCGGCGTCTGTGCGATGAATATGGCGCCCTCTTCATCGCCGACGAGGTCCAGACCGGTTTCGGTCGTACAGGCCGTATGTTTGCGGTCAATCACTATGATGTGACGCCGGACCTGTTGGTCGTCTCCAAGGCCCTTTCAGGCGGGTATATTCCGTTAGGCGCCGTCATCAGCAAACGAGAGATCCACTCAAAGGTCTTTGATTGCATGGACCGGTGCTTTGCCCATTCAAACACCTTTGGCCAGAACGACCTGGCGATGGCCGCCGGGCTGGCCACCCTTCATGTGATCGAACAGGAGAAACTGGTCGAGCGATCGGCCCGGATGGGGGAATACCTCATGAGCGGTCTTAAAGAACTGGCCGGACGCTATGAACTGCTCCACCAGATTCGGGGAAAAGGCCTCATGATCGGAATGCAGTTTGGCGCCCCCCACTCTTTTACCCTAAAAACCGGATGGAAACTCCTTCACAAGATGAACGAGGAACTCTTCTGCCAGATGATTACCATCCCCTTAATGGAGAAACACCATATTCTGACACAGGTTGCCGGCCACGGACTGGACACGGTCAAGATACTCCCCCCGCTGATCATTGAAACCGCAGATGCCGACCGATTTCTCGAGGCAATGGATCGTGTCCTGAAAGATGCCCATAAATTCCCGGGTTCCGCCTGGACAACCGTTAAGGATTTAGGCCTCCGCACCGCAAAAACCGCATGAGTTTTCTAAAGCAAATCCAGGAAGGCCTGTTATACTCGATCTGGCGACTCGTATCCACCCGTGCCGGTGCGGTTATAGGGACCGGCCTGACGCTCGCCCTTCTGTCTGCCGCTGCGGCCTTTCTCTTTCTGGGCCTGAACAGCGACCAGGACAAGCTGGTCTCCCCGAACACCGCCTTTCATAAACGATATCTGGCGCATCTCAAAAACTTCGGAGATCAGGAATATCTCTACGTGGTCATTCGGACGGGCGGGACCGAGGAAGGGAAAAAGAGGGCCATAGCCTTTGCAGAAGACCTCAACCGCCGTCTCATGCGGCAGCCGAAGCTGATTCATGCCGTTCACTTCCGAATCTCTCCGGCGGATCTGGGGAACGGCGTCCTCCTTTTTGCGTCACCGGAAGAAGCAAAGGCCCTGTCCGGAACGATCCGCTTCCTTGTCCCTTTCCTGGAGGCCTGGAGCCGGGACGGTTCCGTGTCAGGGTTCATTGACAGCGTGGCCGCGCTTTTGGGAGGGACAGCGGGGGATCTTTCTCTGGTGGAGCCCTCACTCATGGGTCGGGCCCTCGAGATGTTGAATGAGCTGATCGAGACTATAAACGGCGTCCTGGACCGAAAGGCCCCATACCGGTCTATACTGGATCTGTCCCAGGCAGGAAATGACTATTTCTTTACCTCTTCCGGCGGGCTGTTGATCATGCGGGTCCTGCCGGCTAAGGATTTCGGGACCATGGACGTCATTGGAGAACCGCTCAAGGCCATGCGCCATGCCCTCGATGCCACACGGGCAGATTATCCTGATATCGAGGCGGGACTCACCGGAAGACCCGTGCTCCAGGCCGACGAGATGACGACGACCGACCGGGACATGACCCTGGCCGCCCTCATTGCCATGTTGGTCGTCGCCCTCCTCTTCATGTTGATCCTGCACGGCTGGCTCAGACCGCTTCTCCTGTTGATCTCGCTGATGACGGCCATGGCCTGGAGCTTCGGTTTCGCTACCGTTGCGGTGGGAGAATTGAATCTCCTTTCCATTGTCTTCGCCCTGGTCCTGGTGGGCATCGGCGTGGATTTCGGCATCCATATCATCATGCGCTACGTTGAGGCCAAAAAAGGCGGCACAGGCGTGGACGATGCCGTCCGCGCATCGATTTTCAGGACCGGCCCCGGCATCATCTTAGGGGCCGTCACATCGGTCTGCGCTTTCTACTCCGTCCTCTGGTCGGACTTTATCGGATTGGCCGAACTGGGACTTATCGGCGGGACAGGCGTTCTCCTCTGCCTGGTCTCCATGCTGACCGTTCTCCCTGCCATGCTGCTGATCGCCGGAAGGCGAAATCTTTTTCCGTCCTCCGTTCCCAGGATAACCGCCCTTCCTTCCCTGGAACGCCTCTCCACAAGACCGGGGTGGGCCGTGTTCATCCTTCTGATCGTTACATTGGCCGCGCTCCCGGGGGCTTTCAAGGTGCGCTTCAGCTACAATCTGTTGGAACTGCAGGCCAAGGGACTCGAATCCGTCGAATACGAAAAAATCTTGATTGAGTCGTCCGGCGAATCGACCTGGTATGCGATTCTAACCGCAGAGAACCTGAACGAACTGGAACGTCTGACCCGGACCCTGGAAGCGCTTCCCTCTGTAGGCAAGGTGGAGAGCATCCTGGATTTGATTCCGGAAAATCAGGCTGCAAAAATCGCCCTCTATCAAAAAGCCGCCGAGGACCTGAAACCGATCTCCTTTACCGCCCTCCCCTCCCCGGTCCCTGATGCCGACCGATTGATCCGCTCCCTTGCCCGACTTTCCCGGACATTGGAGGGACTGGAGGAAAAACTGTTTGCAGCCGGCGCCGGCTCTGAGATCGCCCTGATTGACCGGGGCCTGGGATCCATGGATGCCGTCGTCACGCTTCTCAGACAGGATCCCGGAAGGGCAAAACTCCTCAAGCCGCTTCAGACCGGCCTGGCAAGGGATATGGAAACATCGGTCAGGCAATTGAAGATATGGCTCGCTGCCGAAGCCGTCACGCCGCACGCTCTCCCGGCAACCCTCACAAATATCCATGTGGGCAAGGACGGTTCCTACCAGATCAAGGTGATTCCAAAGAGAGATGTCTGGGATTTTACTGAACTCGGAGAGTTTGTGTCTCAGTTGCGCCGCGTCGATCCGGAGGTGAGCGGCGTTCCCATAGAAGTTCTCGAGTCGGCCCTCCTGATGCACCGGACATTTCTCTGGGCTGCAGGACTGACCGTCGTCCTGGTCACCCTGATCCTGTGGCTCTACTGGCGCTCTCTTCGCGTGGTGTTTCTGACCATGCTTCCTCTCGGGGTCAGCATGCTGTGGCTCCTGGAGATCATGGGCTGGCTGGGCCTTAATTTCAATCTGGCCAACTTTTTTGCCATCCCGATTCTCATTGCCATCGGCGTAGACGGGGGGATACACCTCCTGGCCCGTTGGGGAGAAGTCCAACATATGGCAAGGACTGTCCCAGAGCAGGGAATCGGGCTCTTTCATACCAGCACGCCCACCGCCGTGTCCCTGAGCTTTGCCACCACCATGATCGGCTTCGGCGGCCTTCTTTTCGCCCACCACCGTGGGCTGGCCAGCCTCGGATGGGTCATGGTGCTCGGATCTCTCATGGGCATGCTGGCGTGCCTGCTGGTTCTTCCCCCGGCCCTGAAACTGATGAGACGCAGATAGGGCCGAGGGTTCAGAGGTTCAAGGTTCAGAGGGTCAAGGTTCAGAGGGTCAAGAATGGACGAAGTGGCCACCCCTTTTTCGCCATATTGCAGAAAGCGGAGGGTTTGGAGGATGAATCAGATCAAGGCAATATGGATGATTCTTCTTGCGGCGGCAGCCGGGCTCTTTTGGCCGGGATATGCGCTGCCCGCGGACGGGCTCGACTTTGCCGTGATCCAGCCGGGGCAGCCGGGTTCTCCTGAAGAGGCCCAGCCGGTCATGGAGGCGCTGGCCGCCTATGTCCGGAAAAAGGCGGAGCATGAGGCCGCAGTGAAAGGGAGTTACTTCAACGAACTTGATCCGGCCCTTGATTTTTTGCATAATAAGAGGCCCACATGGGGGATTGTCGGCCTCGGATTCTATTCGGAGCACGCCGCGCTCTTTCAGATGACCGCCATTGCCGCCACCCGGCCCGGAGGATACGTCAAAGACATATGGCGCCTCGCGGTTTCCAGGGAGGGATGCGTCGACTGGAAGGGGTTGCAGGGCAAGGTCATGGGCAATATGCTCTTTGAAAGGGAGGCGGCGGCCTGCCTCCTGTTCGGCATGCCGGCTGCCCGGCTCCCGTTTGAGGGCTCCCGCGCCCCAGCTCGCTCTCCACCTCCACGCGTCCGGAATGGAGCTCCACGAGCTCGC
>JAWOIH010000144.1:0-6531 GCA_046484725.1 Candidatus Desulfacyla sp.
CTTCGGCCAAAAGCTCCTCCTCCATGTAGTAATCCTTTACGGTTGCAATGGCACCGACCCTCTTTGCATCGTCCAGGCTTTTAATCGAAAGGGGGGTGCCCTTGCGCGCATAAAAACGGGCCTCCACCGTGGCAAGGGGGCCTACCCACTTGAAAAGGTCCTTCCGCTCCGCCGTCATTGCCGTCGAGAAAAGCCCGGTGTTAGGGCCCTGCTGCGCCAGCCGGTAGCCGTCAGCCCAGTCTACCACCTCAATCGAGGCGCTCCGGTGCATGGTCTTCAGCAGTTCCTGCACCACTTCAACCGATAGGCCGGTGAGGTTTCCGTCATCAATATAGTTCAGCGGCGCATAGTCCTCGGTTAACAGCCGTATTCCCGCGGGCCCGTTCCCGCCTGTCCCACATCCCAATCCCCAACTCAGGCCGACAACCGCTACGGCCAGCAATGCACACAGCCTCTTCATGACAGGACCTTTCTCTTGATAAAACCTTCCATTAAAATCGGCAAAGTATAGACACAGCGCACTTTGTGTGTCAATACATATCAGGCGGATACACCACAGTTGACGCAGATGTTGAATCCGGTGACCCGGGATCATTCTCCCCGATTTGTTCTTGAAGGGTGAGAATAAGCGCCTCCGGGTCCCCCCTTTTCTGATTCTCCATCAAAAAGAGGGGTATCGTAAGTGAGGGTGGATTGTCAGGGTTGGGTGAATTTGGCACTTTTTGGGAATAGATGAGAGGAACCGGACTGGGCAGCGATCATAAGAAACGCATATTTTCATGCCCATCCCCATTCTCCGAGTTGGCTCAACAGCAGATCTGACCCGCAATCATACAAAATCACCATCACCCGTCGCCACGGGACTTGCAGCTTCCTCCTTTATCAACTGGCTGAAGCTGAGAAGATCCCTCCGGAGGAAAATCCAGCGTATCCAGGAGTTCTTTTCGCCTCTCTTCGGGAATATCGGGAAATGGGAGCTTTCCCTGTGATCTCCAGGACTGGACTTCCAACTCCGCGGCTTGCTGTAAATCCGCAGGAAGCGCTGTATCCTTTCCCACGTACACCGTCTGGGATGGAAAAGCGAAACCGGTGCCTGAACCTTCGACAATACGCATGATCCTCAGGAAAATATCCTCTTGTATCCCAAGAAATGTATCCCATTCACGGGTCCTGGCAAAGGCCTGGACTTCCAGGTCCAGTGAAAAATCTCCAAAACCGATAAATCGAACCCGGACGCCGTCTTCGTAAATTTTTGGATGGGCAATCAGCATTTCCCGCAGATTCGTCAGAATATGGCGCAACTGGTCAGGAGTTGTCTCGTAACGAAGGCCCAGGACCGTCTTCAAACGAATACGATCCCTTCTCGTGAGATTGATGAGTTCCAGTTGAGAAAAATCGGCGTTGGGCACGGATATGAGGGTTCGATCCATCCCCCGAATTCGAGTGGAGCGCAATCCGATATGGACAACGGTTCCACTAATTTTACCAAACTTACAAAAATCCCCCACACGTACGGGCCGGTCCGCGTAGAGCATGATCCCCCCGATAATATTCTCGATGGTCGGTCTTGCCGCCAGCGAAATCGCAAGGCCTGCAACTCCCAGGCTGGTTAGGATAGGCACCAGTGAAAAACCGAGCTCACTGAGCCCTACAACGAGAATGTATATGCCAGCAAAAATGCCAAGCAGTTTCCCGATTGTCCTCACCAGGCTTGCGTCAATGCCTTTTGGATTGATTTTTGGAGATATAATTATGGTTTCCGCCACCACATCGCTGAGCAGAACCGCACTCCAGGCAAGTATCAACCAGAGCAACATCTCAAGTCCGACGAGGATTCGAATAAAAACCACGCCGGTGATATTGATTAAGTCCATGAACCACATTAAGAGAAATATGGAAAGCGTAAATGTTGCCGGAAGCAGAAGGTTTAACCACCGCTTGCGCAGGGCCGATCGGGGTTTGTGTTTTTGGCGCAGGAATCGAAAAACGGGGTAGTTGATCAGGAAGATGATGATTAGAGAAAAACCGAGAGCCATCCATTGCCAGAGGGTTTGGTCCCAGTAGACCCACTTGGTCCACTTAGGCAGAAAAGCGACCCATTTGGGCGGAATCAGCCATCCAGCGCTACCCATATAGATCTCATAGACCCCTTCAACAGCCCCAGGTTTATAGGGCATACTTTTTACTTTCTCATAAAATCCCTTGATATGCTCAACGGTTTCGGAAGTAAAAAGAAATTCATTTTTATCCGGACCTTTTAGCACGAGTTCTATTTCAATCTCTGTTTTGGGGACTTTCCAGCTCTTGATTCCATCTTTCCCTTTCACGGCATTTGGGCCCGGAATTTCATCGTATGGGGGAAGGGGAATCCGAGCAAAAATCTCGCTCAACAGCATCGCCGATTCAATGCCCTCATCTATACGCAATCTGGGCGCCACCTCGCTCAGGTTAAAACACTGAACCTGCTTGCTTAGACAGGTTTTGGATTTTTCCAGAAGACGACGTACCTCAGATGATATGAAAAACCCGGGTTCTTTGTTATCTTTTTCGCGCGCCCGAATAAAAAGCGCATACCCCTTGTGGAAATTATTGATAAAGCTCTCCATGGTTGCCCGGGGACTGGATGTATCGGCCGGGGCCAGAGGAGATTCGTCCTCTA
The DNA here is from genome assembly GCA_046484725.1 of Candidatus Desulfacyla sp. GTDB lineage: Bacteria > Desulfobacterota > DSM-4660 > Desulfatiglandales > Desulfatiglandaceae > AUK324. The sequence goes on from JAWOIH010000144.1 coordinate 2,660, forward strand.
CGCTGAAAACAGCACCCGGAAACAACAGCAGAAAGAGCAACAATGCTGCTGCCATTGTTCCATACATACGATATCGCGGTTTTCTATAAATACACATTGCCGAATCAATCCTTTATTTTTCACCCGGAATATCAAACGGATATTGTTGATACGTTATGTTGTGAGTATGGTTATGTTATGAGAGTCCCCGTTGGCCCAAACAAAAATACGCCACATCGTTACCTTCGACAAAAAGGATTTTACCTTTTTCAGGGCCACAAGGCAGCCGTTTATCATCATCCCTTAGCCCTCTCGGCAGGCGGAGATGGGGAATCCGCATCAGGGATCACCGTAACCCCTTAGTTAACCTTTGTAGCTGAGGATTCATCCGCACAGGGTTCCTATGGGAAGGCTAACGGCAAGCTTTCCATTACCGTTATAGCTGCCCGTGTAGGTAGGTGCGACCCCGTCCATAACCGTCTTGTTCCCGTCCATGGGTACGCTGGCTGGATTGCCCGTGCCTTTAAGGCCCCGATCCAGCCGGCGGAAATACGGCACGCGTTGCCCGCAGCTGTGGCCAGGGTATAGCTGTGGATACCTTGGCTGAGGGTGTAAGGATAACGTTTAAAACTCTCAAAATCCCACGATTTGAAATTTCCTTTCACAGGGGTTGTTATAGGAGATTCTCCAGGTGCCGTTGTTGACGTCAAAGAGGGTGCTTCCCAGGGTTTGCGCGTCGACTTCTTTTTGGGCGTGGACACAGGGTGAGTCCGGCCAGTGATCGTGGCTGGAGAGAAACTGCGTCAGCAGGTCGCCGTAGACATCATCCAACCGCGACGCGTAGGGATCGGCCAGTCCGTTCAGCACCTCGAGACGGGAGATGGAATTGGGATCCTGCACGGAAAAATCGGCCATGCCAGGCTGGAAGAAATGGTTGGTATGGGCGAACAACCCTTCCACTTCCTGAAGATAATAGGTGGACGGGGCCACCTCCAGGCTGACGACTTTTGCTTCGTCTCTCGATGCGAGGTTGACGTGGTAACAATAGGCCCTGTTGTCAATGGTGGCTTTCTGAATGGCCTGATCCAGTGTTGTTGCCTCCATAATGGATCGTTCGATGAATGCGAGGGGAATGCCCCCCTCCTTTAACACGGTTCCGGTGATGTAGTTGCCGCTGTAAAAAATACCCGCATCGTTCATGGCCGGTGCGATGCTCATCAAGTTTCCCGGGTAACAGAAGCTGATAAATGACGGCTTCCCCGTGGGATGCGCTTTGACAATGAACATGAGATCGTGAAAGGCATAAAAGAGATCCTCATTGTGGGCCAGATAGACCTTTCCGTCGTGGCTGTAGCTGACCGTTGAACATCCATGCAGGGGCGTCGCGACAGAATGCTGCATCATGTAGACCAGTTCAGAAAACATGTTCATGGTCATGAATTTTTCAAACGGTGCGCCGGATCCATCCGCCATGCCCTGAAGCTCATCGATGAATTGCGGAAACGCGGCCTGAACCGCCTCCACGTACTGGGTGTAATACCGCTGTCGATCCGTGTTGATGAAGGTTTCGATCATGTCCATAAGCTGGGCCTGCGAATCGAACGCCTTCTGAATGCGGTCTTGAAAGGTGGTTCCGATGCCATAGCCGATCTCATAATGGCTTCCTGAAATCTCCAGAACAGGAAAATACTCTCCAGGGGCGGCATCCACGGTCATGGTATACGCGCCGTCCGCGTCGGGTGTGGGGGCGACATTGATAAAATAGGACCCTTCTTGAGCGGTCCAGGACAGGGCGCCCATTTCACGGCCCAGGAAGGTCATGTTCGAATCGAACAGGGTCAGGGCGTAATTGGCGCCATGGGGTTCCACTGTGATGGTAACCTCCCGGGCCGAAGCGTCGCCATCGAAGCGGTACCAGTCGGACTTGAAAAGCGAGACCGTTCCGCTAACCACATCCCCCAGCTCAACCTGGGGGACCTGGCCCATGAGATACCCCCTATATCCTCCGCAATACACCTTTTCCTTTCCATCTTCCTGGACCACCCGGATACTGCTGTCGCTTCGGTTGTTCAGGCCGACGATGAAGGCCGTGTCGTCAGTTGCGGGGATGGCCGCGTTTTGCATGTTATGAATCAGCAGGCCGTCACTCTCTTCCAGCAGCATAAAGGGTTGCGAGAACCAGTTGTCATCCCACGGCACATTATCCAGGACATACAGACCCAGGCGGGCCTTCCAGGGATCGGTAAGACCGGGGATTGCCATCTTCTGCCCCAGGATCTTGCGAACATAACCCCCATACATGTATTCATCGGCATTTGAGCCGTCACTCCCGGACTGGATCATGACAAAATAGGTATTGCCGTCCCATTGCATATTCTTAAAAATGATCGACTCAGCTCCCCCTTCTGGATGGTAAGCATTATCGGAATATGTCAACACGCAGCTAACGGGGCTCACGCTGTGAGCATTGATCGTCCATGTCAACGTATCGTCCCCGTTATCGAGGACCTGATCATATCCATACTTTTTTACATAAATCCCTTGGATTTCCGATGGGTCGTTTACCGACACGTAATCGGGAAGATACGGCGGGGATGGCGAGAGGCCTGCTTTTTCCAGGACCGCATTTTTAAGACATTCGCGCACCACCCCATACATCATGGGAGAGCCAGTATCCGAATTGGTCAGAACAATGACTCCCAGCTTTTTGTCAGGAAGCATCTCCATCAAGGTCTTGAATTCGTTGGTTCCCCCGCTCTTCATCCAGGCCCGTCCAGCGTATTTCATGACCGGATCGTCCATGGTATCGAGACCCAGGCCCGGCTGAAAGAATGAGTCGATATCGAGAGAAGAACGCTCCGCCTCCCCCAGCATGGCCACGGTTTCCGGCTTCAGCATCCGGGCGCCGTCGGGTCCCACACCGCCGTTGAGAACCATGATCAGAAAGCGGGCCATGTCTTTGACGGTGGTAAAGGCGCCGCCGGTCGCCCCGAACGTACAATTGGTCTGAAGGATCTCACCTGGCGCGCCATTTTGATACCCTTTGGCCAGGTTTTCCTCAATAACGTATAAGGATGTATGGTCCATACCGAGCGGGTTTAACACTTTGCGGGCCAGGTAATCAGGAAACACCTCGCCCGCGAGGCCGTCCATTTCCAGGCACGTTTCACCGGCCAGCACAAACCCGGTATTGGAGTAGGTGGCCATTTCGCCCGGCGGATGGCTGGGATAATCCGCGCTCAGATAGCTGAGCAGCCAGTCCATATAGCCGTCACAATATCCCCAGTGGGCCCAGGTGTCGCCGTATAAGAATCCTGCGGTGTAGATGTCTCCGGGGATTCCGGAATGATGGTTTAGCAATCGTCGCACGGTGATCTCATCGAGCTGATTGGGATATCGCGGCATCATCGTAAAATTGGTAAGATAATCGACGACAGGCGCGTCCAGGGATACAAGCCCCTGCTCCACCAGCTTCAGGAGGGCCACTGTTGTGATAGTCTTGGTGCCGGAACCAAGGGCGTATACCGTATCTGAGGTGGCAGGGATGCCCGCTTCCTTGTCTGCCAGACCGAATCCCTGGGACCATACGATCTGATCATCGCTCACCAGGGCAATGCTCAGTCCCACCACATTGAACTTCTCCATTTCCTGCCGGATATAGGCGCTGGTCTCGCGGATGGTGCGGTCGAACGTATTGCTGCCGGAGCCACTGTCGGAATCGCTGCAACCTGAAAGGATCAACGCCAAGGACGAGGCCCACAAAACAGCTGCTGCTCACCACATGCATTTTCTAATTCCACTCATGTCGTACCCTCCCTGTTTCACAACATTTGCGTTTGGCTTGCTTATTGAAGTTGCATGGATCCGGGATGCCGAAAGGGTTTGCCTTCGAT
>JAWOIH010000147.1:0-12678 GCA_046484725.1 Candidatus Desulfacyla sp.
CTGTATCCCGCTGATTTGGAGGTGTTTAATGAGATTTTGCCGAGGCTGGTGGAATGGAAGGGAGGGAAATAGGATAGTCTTTTTCCTTTTATCAACTTCTGCTCCTTGCCAGAAAATCATTCATCTGATCCACAAAAGCCTGTGTTCCTTCTATGACCGACATCACCTGATCTTGATCAAAATGAACCAGAGGTCGGTAATCTGCCTTGTGCCGATTGTCGAAAAGCCAGTCATAATGTTTGCCCCAAAAGGGATCCATCCTTTGGGTCCGGATGAAATCTCTGTGAAGGATGGAACGGACTTCCTTATGTTTCTTGAACTTTTTGCCTTGGTCGATGAGGACGGACGAAAAAGAGTGAAAACAGGCAAAGTAGGCATCTCTTACCGCGTTTTGATACCTCCCGGCGGTATGATTGTCCCAGGCAGAAGCCAAGTCATCCCGCGCCTTTTCCATCCAATAATCCACGATCACCCGGTCATTCATGCGACAATCGCTCCATCTCGGACAATTTCTTCGTAAACAGGGAACCGGGTGAAGATCCCTCCATCCCACTCCTCTCCGGAGACAAACAGAGGGCTGAAAATCACATCGTATTCCATGCCAATGTCGAAAAGGATTTCAGTGACGGCCTTTTCTTCTTTCCAATGGAGTTTTCTTGAACTGATCAAAAGCAGATCCATGTCTGAATGCTCATCCGAGTCCCCCCGGGCCTTTGAGCCAAACAGAATGACGCGCTGAATGGGAAATTGCTTTATGATAATTTTTTCGGCAGCTTCAATCGCCCGCCGCTCGTTCATTTTGAGCGAAGTTTCTTGAAAAGATCTCATACTCGTTGCCCCATCTAGGCCATTTTGGACCCATTCCCCTAATAGATGCACAAGCCAACAAGGCTGGAAAACCACCTTCAAAAACCTCCGGCGCAACCATGCGCCGTTTGTGTTCCGGAATTTGCCGCAAATGGGTCGTTAGATATTTCATACCACATAACCCTCTGTAACTCAAATGAATTATTTGAGGATTGGCCCTGATGCCCGTCGATATCCAATCTGGTTCAGATAACGAGGGCGTTGGATATTCCCATGCGGCATCTGTTTTCGGGCGAGCCCGGCCGGCCGGCGGATGAAAAGGAGGACAGGCTGGAGAGGCTGATTGACCTTTTGCGGGGGCTGGATGCCACGGATCTGGAGCTGTTCAATGAGATTTTGCCGAGGCTGTTGGAATGGAAGGGAGGGAACCGGGCTTCCTCTTCGACATCGGTTCCACGCCAAAGGCCGTGCAGGTTCTCACCTATCCTATTTCAGCCAAGTCTTACCTTCCTCCGACTGCGGCTTCCGGCGTGTGAGAGATGAACGCTCAGGATGATGGCTTTTTTGCGGCCCGGAGTGAGATCTCAGCGATTCTCATTTTGGGAAAATGGCCATGTGATAGAGGCTTCCGAGCCGCGAAAAGTCGTGGCAAGATGCCGCTCACACAGGATGTTGATACCGGGTCTGTCTCATAATGAGAATTGCTGGTGAGATCTTTTCTGGTTGACGACATGCCGCATTAAAAAAAATGCACATTGCGCGCACGTCTGTTCACTTTTTTGTTGCAATGCGCTACAAAAGGTCTATATTAGCCCGCCAAAAGGACGGCCCACGGGTCATTTTTTGGAAAATTCAGCCAGAGCAACAGGTTATATGCCGTTTCAGACGTTTTGGCGACCCACACTGAAAAGAGAGGAACATGCTATGCACGAGACCATGCAAGAAAGTAGTCCATCTGAGTTTCTGATAGACGAAAACGACGAGCCTCCCAGCGGAGAAGAAGCCGAGGAGCCCCCCAGCGGATTGGCGGCGCTCCCCTTCCAACACGCCCATTCCGCCCCCTTTGTCATTACGCCGACCCATTCCTTTCCTGTTCCACCCTTTGTCCAGCCCAGACGCGTTGCCCGAACCAGCTCCGGGACCCGGGCCTTCCGCAAACGGTTTTATCCCCAGGTGAAAGACACCCAGTGGAACGACTGGCACTGGCAGATCCAGAATCGCATTCGAACCCTGCAACAGGCCGAGATGATGCTCCACCTGTCGCCCCCGGAGCGGGATGCCCTGGTGCATCTCGGGACATCGCTCCCCTTCGGGGTAACCCCGTATTATATGAGCCTGCTCTCAGTGGACAATCCTCTGGATCCCCTGCGCCGCTGCGTGATCCCGACCGCATATGAGCAGATGGCGTCGCCGGGGGAAGCGGATGACCCATTGGGCGAGGACTCCCAGAGCCCGGTGCCGGGCCTGGTGCATCGGTATCCCGACCGGGTCCTTTTTCTGCTGAGCGATTTCTGCTCCACCTATTGCCGCTATTGCACCCGCTCCAGGATGGTGGGTCATGGATCGCTTACGCCTCAGCGGGATCGATTGGAGGCGGCCCTGGCCTACATTCGACGGACGCCCACGGTAAGGGATGTCCTCCTCTCCGGGGGCGACCCACTCACCATGGGAGAGGAGAAGCTGGAGTGGGTCCTCAAGGGATTGAGGGCCATTCCCCATGTGGAGATCGTGAGGATCGGGACCAAGGTCCCGGCGGTGCTCCCGCAGCGCATCACTCCGGCCCTTGTGCGCATGCTGAGAAAATATCACCCTCTCTGGATCAGCGTGCACTTCACCCACCCGGACGAATGTACGCCCGAGAGCGGCAGGGCCTGCGCCATGCTGGCGGACGCCGGTATTCCTTTGGGATCTCAGACCGTGTTGCTGAAGGGAATCAATGACCAGGTGGAGACCATGACCGCCCTGGTTCACGCCCTTCTCAAGATGCGGGTCCGGCCCTATTACCTCTACCAGTGCGACCCCATCTCCGGCTCGGCCCATTTCAGGACCCCGGTGGAGAAGGGCTTGGAGATCATTCGAGGGCTCAGGGGCTTCACCAGCGGCTATGCCGTGCCCACCTATGTCATTGACGCCCCCGGCGGGGGGGGCAAGGTTCCGCTCATGCCCGATTACGTGGCCGGAAGGCAGGGGGACGCCCTGATCCTGCGCAACTATGAAGAGAAGTTTTTCAGCTATCCCGATGCCGCGGACGCCTCCTGTCCGGACGGGCTGTATCAGTAACCTGTAGGTGTGTATAGGATTTGTGATGGTTGTTTGGATAACGGCTTGAAAACAGGAAGATGCATAGCCTCAAACCCCCAGAACGGTTTTTTGAAGAATATAGATCATGCATGTGGGACTGACCTACGACCTCCAGAGCGAATACCTGGCCCAGGGATACGGCGAGGAGGAGACGGCTGAATTCGACCGGGACGACACCATCGAGGCCATCGAAGGGGCCCTGGCCGAGCTGGGCCATGGGAGCGAACGCATTGGAAATGCCCGGAACTTGGTGAAGGCTTTGGCCGGGGGCGCAACGTGGGATCTGGTCTTCAACATTGCCGAGGGGCTTCACGGCATGGGCCGTGAAGCCCAGGTCCCGGCCATCCTGGAGGTGTACGGTATTCCCTATACCTTCTCCGATCCCCTGGTCCTGAGCCTCACCCTCCACAAGGGGATGACCAAGAGGGTCATTCGGGATGCGGGACTGGCCACTGCGCCGTTCCTGGTGGTGGGGCCCGGTGAGTCGCTCCCATCGGTTCCCTTTCCGCCGCCCTATTTTGTCAAGCCGGCGGCCGAGGGGACGGGCAAGGGCGTGTCCCCGGAGTCCCTGGTCCACCGGGAGGAGGACCTGCCCGGGGTCTGCACCCGGCTGGCAGCGCGATTTCATCAGCCCGTGCTGGTGGAAGGCTTCCTCGCCGGCCGGGAGTTCACGGTGGGCATCGTGGGCACCGGGTCGAAGGCGGAGGTGCTGGGCGCCATCGAGGTGGTCCTGGGGAGCCGGGCCGAGGCGGGCATGTACTCCTATGCCAACAAGAAGCACTACGAAGACCGGGTGGAATACCGGCTCTGCCGTGCCCAGGATGATCCGCTCATCGCCCAGGTGGAGGCCCTGGCCCTGATGGCCTACACGGTCCTGGGATGCCGGGATGCGGGGAGGGTGGATATCCGGTGTGACGGGGAAGGCCGCCCCCATTTCCTGGAGATCAACCCTCTGGCCGGGATTCATCCGGTTATATCCGACCTGCCGATCATCTGTTCCTTTCTAAAGATCCCCTACGTCACCCTCATCGGCCGGATCGTGGCCTCCGCCCTGGAGAGGGTCTGAGGTCCCTGTGCGCGTAGCTGTTGTCCACCATGCGGTCGGCCCGGATGCCCCAGCCGACGAACAGGATGTCCTGGACCAGGCCGAGGCTGTTTCATCAGCGTTGCGGACTCTGGGACACGATTTGGTTGTCCTTCCCTGCACCCTCAATCTGGAACATATCCGTGGGAACCTGACGAGCCGGCGGGTCGAGGCGGTCTTTAATCTCGTGGAATCGCTCCATGGAACAGGCCGCCTCATCCATCTGTTTCCTGCCCTTTTAGATGCGATGGGCCTTCCCTATACGGGGTCGAGTGCCCTCTCGATCCTGACCACCAGCCACAAGATCCTGGCCAAGAGGCGTCTTCAGGCCGCAGGGATTGCGACCCCTTCCTGGGTGGGACCGTTTCCGCCGGACGGGAGCGGGAGTGATGTTTCCGGTGCTGTAAAGGACGCAGGGGATGTGTGGATCATCAAGTCCCTGTGGGAACACGCATCCATCGGTCTGGACGAAAGATCCATTGTTGAGGGGAGGAGGGAGGATGTGGCCGCCATGCTCCCGCAAAGGGCGTCCCTCCTGGGCGGCGCCTGTTTTGCCGAGGGCTTTGTAGAGGGCCGGGAGTTCAACCTGTCTGTCCTGACGGGGCCTGAAGGTCCCCAGGTCCTCCCGCCGGCCGAGATCCTGTTTGAGGACGTTGCGCCCGGGGCCCCCCGCATGGTAGGCTACCAGGCCAAGTGGGACCCGGGCTCCCATGCCTATCAGAACACCCCCCGGCGATTCTCTGAAGGCGGCGAGGATGGCCCACTGCTTCACGAACTCACCGAGGTGGCCCTCCGGTGCTGGGATCTCTTTTCATTGCGGGGATATGCCCGCGTGGACTTCCGCGTGGATGACCACGGAAGACCGTGGGTCCTGGAGGTGAACGCCAACCCGTGTCTCTCGCCGGACGCCGGCTTTGCTGCGGCCCTGCAGCAGGCGGGCATTCCTTTTGAGGAAGCCATCAGGCGAATCCTTGCGGAGACTGTTGGAATTGACGATTAGATGCTGGATACTGGATGCTGGATATTTCCTGCAATTGAAAAATGAAAATGGAATATTGAAGAAGTGAAAGGCTGCCTGATCACCTGTGACCTCGGCCTTGCGCTCGATACAGGAATGAAACGGGTCGTTAGCCATTCGTCACTGGGTATTGCTCATTAATTGTTGCTCATTCGACATTGGACGTTCGGTGTTGAATGTTGGACGTTGATCCTTTTTTTGGTAAAAACGTGCCTGCCCTAAAACATGACCAGGAAGATAGTCTAAAAGGCGTAACGTTCCGCTACGAGGTCCTCCCCAGGGATGTGGAGGACGTGCGCGCCCTTGTAGAAAAGACCGGGTTCTTTCGCGTCGACGAGATATCGGTTGCGGCCGAGCTGGTGGCCGAGCGCTTGAACCGGGGGCCGGAGAGCGGGTATTATTTTGTCATGGCGGAGGAGGGGAGTCGGCTTTCAGGCTATGTCTGCCATGGCCCCATCCCTTGTACGGTCGCGTCTTATGATCTGTATTGGATTGCTGTGGATCCCATGCTCCAGGGAAAAGGCCTGGGAAGATCTCTTCTCTATGAGGCCGAGCGTCTCATCCGGGAGATGGGCGGGACCCGGATTTATGTGGAAACCTCCTCCCGGGACCAGTATGACAGCACCCGTATCTTCTATGAGCGTTGCGGGTACATGCTCGCATCTGTCCTCGATGACTTCTACGGCCCCGGCGACAGCAAGGCAACCTATCTGAAAGTGCTCCCTCCCTCTACACGGTAACCCACTGCTTCACCCCTCTTCTTCCACAACGACCGAGACCTCCACCCGGTTCCTGCCCCCGGCTTTGGCGGCATAGAGCATTTTGTCGGCACACTGGATCAGGGAAAGCGGGGATGCGTCATTGGACGGAATGACGGAAGCCGCCCCCACGCTCACCGTCACCCAGTCAGACACCGGGGACCCCGCATGGGGAATGTGCCGCGCTTCAACCGCCGTCCGCATCTTTTCCGCCAGGGAGGCCGCCCCCCCATGAGGTGTTTCGGTCAGTATCAAGGCAAATTCCTCCCCGCCGTAACGCGCCAGACAGTCGGTGAACCTCATGGAAAGGCGGCTCAATGTCTCTGCCACCATTTTCAGACAATCATCGCCCTGAAGATGGCCGTAATGGTCGTTGAACGCCTTGAAAAAATCAATGTCTATCATGATCAGGGAGAGCCCGCGTTGGGTCCGCTGGCCCCGCTTCCATTCATACATCAAGACTTCATCAAACCGTCGGCGGTTGGCGATCCCGGTCAACCCGTCCGTCATAGAAAGCCGCTGCAGCAGATCTCTCTTGCTTTTCAGCTCCAAATGGGTCCGGATTCTGGCCTTCACAATCGGGATGCTGAACGGCTTGGTGATATAATCCACGGCGCCGAGCTCCAGCCCCTTTGTCTCGTCCTGGTCTTCATTCTTTCCGGTGACAAACATAATCGGGATGTCCCGGGTCGCGTCATCTTCCTTAAGCAGCCGGCAGACCTCATAACCGTCCATTCCAGGCATCATGATATCCAGCAGAATCAGGTCGGGCGGGGGCCGTGAACCGGCGATTTCCAGCGCGTCCGGGCCGTTCGTGGCCACGCTCAACTCGTAGTCGGATTGAAGGGCGTCAACCAGGATCCTGACATTGACCGGTGAATCATCTACCATCAGGATCTGGTTCTTCCGGGTTTCGGTGCTCATATTCACCTCCCTTTACGGTTGTTGCATTCCCAAGACAATTTCCGCCAGGATCTCTCGCGCAGCCTTAAAATTGAAATCTCCAATTTTCCGGTCCAGATCCAGAACCCGACCCATCAGCGGGGAATGGGCCATCTCGCGTTTAAGCGCGTCCATGCACCCGGCTGCCCTGGGGTTGTGATGTTCCAGAAGGGCATCCAGGTCTGCCAGCATGAAACCGACGCTGGATCCGTCCAGATTGACAGCAGCCGCCTCAGGGCCGGTTTCCCGGGCCGGGCCTTCTTCCAGTAAGGCCATCCATCCCGGAATCGCTGCGATCGTGTCCTCGGCGGCATGGCGAAATTGCTCAATCCGTTCGGAAACGCCGGAGGGGTTTCCCCGCCGGATGTCGCATTCGATGTTTCCTGCTATGTCTACCAGGTGTCGAAGACCCAAATTGGCGGCAACTCCTTTGGTTTTATGGAGCAGTGCGGCCACCGTCGGAAGGTCCCCCCGGTTTTTCGCACCCCTGATATCCAGGACCGTGCCTTTCAATTCCTCAATAAAGACCGGCAACACCTGCTTCAGGAGACCTCTATTGCCTCCCAGATGTCTTAAAACAGCATCAACATCCATGTCCGCCAACGGCACGCCGAACCCTCTCTTTTCCATACCCGAAGATTCTCCCTGGGGGAGAATTTCCCGGTTCCGGGACATGTCTGGAGCCAGCTCCTTTCGTTCGTCATCCGGAAAGCCCAGGTGGTCATCGGGCGTCATGCGGGGGAGCAAGGGAGTGGCGGTTAATGGGTGAGGCGACTCGTGGGGGATGGCAAATCTGTTCAGCAGTTCCAGCAACTTGGCCTTTTTTATCGGTTTGGACAGATAATCGGTGCAGCCCGCATCCAGACACTTCTGACGGTATTCTGCAAAGGCATGAGCGGTCAGGGCAATGATGGGGACCGGGGCCAGATCTCGCTCTTTTTCCCAATCACGGATCCTCCCGGCAGCAGTGTATCCGTCCATAACCGGCATCTCCAAGTCCATCAGAATCAGGTCATACGCTCCGCCAACGAAGGCATCGAGCCCCTCCTTCCCGTTTTGCGCCACAGTAAGGGTGTGGGGGGTCTTCTTGAGGAAAGCCTGAACAACGATCTGGTTTTCCCTGGCATCTTCCACCAGGAGGATATTCATGCCAGATGCGGCCGCCGTGCCTGCCTCCCTGTCTGCTTTGGCTTCAAGTGCCCGGGCGGGGGCCGTGTCCAGGGCCAGGCGCACGGCAAAGGAAAAGGCGCTTCCCTTCCCCGGCTCGCTTTCCAACCAGATCCGGCCGTCCATCAGTTGGATGAGACGGGAGCAGATGGCGAGCCCCAGCCCGGTGCCGCCGTACTGCCGGGTGGTGGAGGTGTCGGCCTGGGTAAAGCTGTCGAATATGGCCTGCTGCTTTTCCCTGGGAATGCCGATACCGGTATCCCGGACCGAAAAGATCAAATTCGCCTCCTTGCCATGTTCCGACAGGGCCTTCGCGTCCACCGAGCAGGTCACCTCGATCTCCCCCTTTTCCGTGAATTTGAGGGCATTCCCCATGAGGTTCATCAGGATCTGTCGCAGTCGCACCGGGTCACCCAGCACCTGTGCGGGGCTGTCCGGGCTTACATGGGCAATGACCTTAAGCCCCTTTTCACGGGCCGTCACAGAGATCAGGTCACAGGTCTCACTGACCAGGGTGTGGAGGTTGAAGGGGATGCGCTCCAGCTCCATGCGGCCGGCCTCCACCTTGGAGAGGTCGAGGATGTCGTTGATCACATTCAGCAGGGTTTCGCCGGCAGTCTGAAAAATTCGAACATAGTTTCGCTGCTCATGGTTCAGCGGGGATTCCATCAAAAGTTCGGCCATGCCCAAAATGGCGTTCATGGGGGTCCGGATCTCGTGGCTCATGGAGCCCAGGAACTCGCTTTTGGCACGGCTGGCCGCCTCTGCGGCCCGTCTGTCCTGCAGTGCCTGCTCCTTGTCCTTCGTTTCGGTGATATCCACGACCGACCCGTCATACCCTGTCGCCTGAGTATCCGCCCCGTGAAAGACCGCCCGGGCGCTTATGGATACCCAGACAGGGCTCCCGTCCCGTCTCTGGAACCGTGTCTCGAACCCCGAGACCTGCCCCCGCAGGTTGAGTGTGGATAGGAGGGTCGTCAATGCCTCCGCTTCTACAAAGCAGGTCTGAACAATGGCAGGCATTTCTTTTAGCAGCGCGTCCGGGGAATCGAATCCCAGAAGCCGGGCAAAGGAGGGGTTGGCGTCCAGCAGTCGTCCTGATGGATCGATCCGAAAAATCCCTTCCACCGCGTCTTCGAACAGGGAACGGTATCGGGATTCGGATGCCTGAAGTTGGGCATAAAACTCCGCGTTGGCAAGGGAGATGGCGGCCTGGGATGACAAAAGCCGCAATACCTGGATACGTTCCGGGGTGAACACGCCGCGGATCTGGTTGTTCTCAAGGTAGAGGACCCCTGTCAGTCGGTTACCGTGCATTATGGGAATGCACAAGAGGGACCTGGGCCGGTGTTCCCGGATATAGTCATCCGTTGAAAACAGGTTGTCTGCCGTAGCGTCATTGAGCACCAGGTCTTCCCCGGTCCGGGCTACGTAGCGGACAACCGCGGGAGACAGGTCCGGGCAAGTTTCCACGGAAACAGGGTCTGTCAGGATATCCAGGCCTGAATCGGGGACAGATCGAGCTGAAATGATGAGTTCTTCCCCCTTTTTGAGGATCAAAAACCCCCTTTCCGCGCCTGCATTTTCAATGACCAGGACCATAATCTGCTGAAGCAGCCGTTTCGTTTCCATCTCCTTGGAGATGGCCTGGGACCCTTTCATGACCGCTTCAAGATCGATTCGTCGGGACCGATCTTCTGATGTGACCGGCAAGGTGAAACCAGGAGCGGTTTCCGGCATCCATTCGTTCAAAAGGGGGGAGAATGTCTGTTCAAGGTCCTGAGCCTTTCGGGATGCGCCCCATTTGCGGAAGAGGTACACGGCCTTTTTCATATACGGCGCGGCGAGAGCATCCTTTCCCCGGTCGATCCAGAACCTTGCAGCCAGTTCGCAGCCCAGGGCTTCCTCTTGGAGGTAACGGTTCTGCCCGGCCAAGGCAATGGCCTGATCATAGAGATCCAAGGCCTCTTCATGCCTTGACAAGGCCTTCATCCGTTCAGCCTCTACCAGGCAATACCGGTGACGGGTGTTCATGGGTCCGTATTCGGACCATTTCTTCATTTTCTTCTGGTTAATACGGACCTGCCTCAGGGCATTTTTCTTTGAAATAGGACCGCCCTGCTCCAGCGTGGCCAGGTGTAGCAGGGAATCATAGAAATGGTACACCACGGAAATGAAGGAGCCCCGGGCCGCGTCTTTGAACTGGGCGGCCACCTGTCTGTGCACCATGGCCTCTTCATAACGTCCAAACCAGTAACATAGGAGAAATTTGTAGAAAAAGACATTGAACGTCTCTTCAGGATCGCCTGTGGAGGGATCTTTGGGCAGGAAGGTGGTTTCATTGAAATAGGTTCCTGCCAGGAGGCAGGGATCCGGAGATTCGGCCCTCAGATTCAGCACCGTCTGAAGCAGGATATTCTGGGCCGTCAGGCTTTGCTGGTGTCCAAATCGAATCATCGGCTCACGGTATGAAATGAGGTCATCTGTAAGCCTTTCCAGTGGTTGGCCAACGGCAAAAGCAGATTCGCAGAAGAGTTGGGCGGAATGGGCGATGAATTCGCCATCTCCTGTTTCAAGGCTGTTCCGGTAGCTTTCCAGAAATCCTTCCATGGATTCGTCCAGATGCCGTTTCCAATGCTGAACAAAACAGTGATATACCACAAGGGTCCTGTTTTTATATTCCGTGAAGGCCCTCGTATCGAGAAAGCCCATTGCCAGCTGACCATATTTATAACCGCCATCAATGTTCCCCAGAACGGAGCAGAGGGCCAAGGCATAGGTGGCATATGCATAGGGCGATTCGGGGGCGTTCCCGTATTTTACGGACAGAATCAGGGCTTCAAATACAAAGAGGGGGAGCATGTCCGGATCGGACCTGTAGGCGGCAGACCCTGCGGCCAGAAGAATCCGGAGGGCGGCCTTTTTTTCCGGATTTGTCATCTGGGGAAGAGACCTCAGCATTCCCGGGCCTTTTCCCATCAATACCAGTCTGGCCCTCATTAAACTCATGACGATCCGAAAGGTATTGGATCGGCCGGGTAACCGGATGCCCAGGCGCCTTAAAACGGGAAGGGAGGCCATCACCACGTCATGGTTCCGTTTCCGGGCCTTCAATGCCTGAAACTGGGCTTCATACACGCCTATCCGGTCTAAGAATACCCTGGCATGTTGATGCACCGCTGCCCCCAGGTCTTCCATGACCTGGTATTTCCCGCAAATACATGCGACCTCGACGGCGTTGACATGAAGCCCCAACGCCAGGTCGTATGCCGTCTCCCATGCATCCGATTCCAGAAGTTCCAGGCCTGTTTTGAAAAATATCAGGGCCGACTCAAACGCCCCGGAGCGTCTGGCTTTTGTGCCTGCAGCAAGATTCAAGCCCGCTGCTTCACGCGTTTCTTCGCCGGACAGGCCCTCCAACAGGCCCAGATTCACGTGGTTAGCCACATCGAAGACGTTCTGCTCCCCCAGTCCTAATTCCCGGTTCTTCAGCATGAGGACGCCGATCTGCCGGTGCGTTCTCTGCTTCTCATCATCGGGAATGAGGTCGTAGACCGCCTGCTGAATCCGATCGTGGGAAAACACAAACTCGACAGGAAGGGATGGGTCTTCCGGCTCAATGCCCAATTCCACGGATTTGTAGGCATCCCCTGAAGCGAGGAGAAGGCCCTGTGAAATCGCAGGATCCAGCATTTTCAGACAGGTCGTGACGGATGTTTCGCCCAGTCCACTCAAGATCCTCAGATCAAACCGGCTTCCCATGCAGGTCGCCATTTTCAAAAGGTTCCGGGTATCGGATGGAAGCCTGTTGATTTTGACCGCCATCAACTCCCCCACGTTGTCGGTGCTCTTCATTTTCCGAATCCGGTCCATGTCCCAGCGCCAGCGGGCAGCCTGTTCATCGAACCGGAACAACCCCTCCGAATGAATCGACTTCAGGAATTCAGAGACAAAAAACGGGTTTCCCAGGGTCTTTTCAATGACAAGCCCTCCGAGGCCATCGGCGTCCTCTTCCGCGCAGTTCAGGGTGTCCTTCACCAGCAGGGCGACCTGTTGTCGGGAGAGGGGTTCCAGCGGCATGAGAGAGAACCCGTCGGCCATGCTTTTCATATCCTTCAGAAGACATTGCAGGGGATGGGCATCATCAATTTCATTGTCTCGAAAGGCCCCGATGAGAAGGATGTGCGCCGTTTTAGGCGTCAGCATGAGGCGGATCAGGTTGAGGGAGGCCGCATCCGCCCACTGGAGATCATCCAAAAAGACCACCAGGGGATGCTCTTGGCTGTTGACCACATGAACAAAACCTTCGAAGGCCAGGTTGAAACGGTTGACGGCCAGGGCGGGTTGGATCTCCGGCGCCTTTTCCTGGGGGCCGATAATCCGTTCGATTTCGGGCATTACCTCTGCGATCAGCCCGGCATTGGGTCCCAGGCCGGCAGTCAGTTTCTCTTTCCATTTCTCCAGCTCATCGCGGCTTTCAGCCAGGATCTGCCGGAACAATCCCTGAAACGACTGGACCACGGCATCGTACGGTCTGGCCTTCTGATACTGATCGAACTTCCCTGAAATAAAGTAGGCATTGATGTTGCCCGCGTATGGAA
>JAWOIH010000272.1:0-8231 GCA_046484725.1 Candidatus Desulfacyla sp.
TGGCGCCGAAACGAATGCTAAGCGAGAAAACAGAGCACAGCCTAATGGGTTTATTCCATAAAGTCAAGAACCAAAAACCGATTTGAGCTCATCCTGGATATACTTGAGGCGGTCGATCTCCTCTTCCCCCATATCCTTGTCCACTTCCGCTGATTTGACCTTTTTGCGCAAGGCCTTGAGTTCGTTTTCGAGGTCGATGATGGTATTCAGCATGGCAGTTTTCACGTCCGGGATTTCCTCTTCGACAGGGAGTTCCTCTGCCATCAGTTCTCTTGATTTGAGGATCAGCCGTTCCTTCCACACGGGGATATGGGTGACGAGATGGAGCTTCTCCTGGATCTTCTCGGCCAGGGCCGTACTGGCAACAGCCTCGCCATGCACCACGAAGACCTTGGGGTTGGATTCAAAATGAGATACCCACTCCAGGAGGTCCCCCTGATCGGCATGGGCTGAAAACCCGCCGATCGTGAACACCTTTGCCCTGACCGCCACGTTTTCCCTGAATATCTTGACCTGTTTTGCACCGTCTACAATCTGGCGGCCGGTGGTCCCCTTGGCCTGGAATCCTACGATTACAATGCTGGCGCCGGGCCGCCAGAGATTGTGCTTGAGATGATGCTTGATCCGGCCGGCCGTACACATGCCGCTCCCGGCAATCACGATGGCAGGCCCCGATGCCTCGTTAATGGCCATGGAATCCCTTGTGCTGGGGGTGAAGCGAAGGTTGGGCATCCCAAAGGGATCATAACCGGAATCGACGATGGCCCTGGCCTCTTCATCGTAGCATTTCTTGTTTTTTCGGAAAATTTCCGTCGCCTTGATGGCCAGGGGGCTGTCCAGGTAGATGGGGATGTTCGGGATCAGACCGCTGCGGAGAAATTCACCCAGGATATAGAGCATTTCCTGGGTCCTTTCCACGGCAAAGGCAGGGATAATGATCTTCTCTCCGGCCGCTACGCTGTAATGAATGGCCTCTACCAGTTCCTGTTTACTCTCTTCAAAGGTACGGTGGAGTCGGTTGCCGTAGGTGGATTCCACAAACAGATAATCGGCGTTAAAGATCTCGTGGGGGTCCTTGACAATCAACTGCTCTTTTTTGCCCAGGTCTCCGGAAAAGACGATCTTGAGGGGGTCTCCTCCATCTTCCACCCAGAGTTCCAGGATGGAAGAGCCCAGGATGTGTCCCGCATTCCTCAATCGAGCCTTAACGCCGGGCTCGACCGTGATAATCTGGTCTCTTTCCATGGGATGGAGGAGTTTCAGGCTTGCCTCTGCATCTTCTGTTGTATACAGGGGGGTCACATCCATCCCGGCCTGGCGTTTGTTCTTGCGGGTCTGCCACTCCGCATCCATCTCCTGTATGTGGGCCGCATCCAAAAGCATGATCTCGCACAGCTCCGCGGTCGGCGGGGAGGTGATGATCCTTCCCGTAAAACCGTCCTTCACCAGTTTCGGGATCCGGCCGCTGTGGTCAATATGGGCGTGGGTCAGAAAAAGGGTCTCGATCTCTTTCGGATCAAACCCCCATGCCTCCTTGTTGCGGCCCTCCATCTGCCGTCCGCCCTGAAACATCCCGCAGTCCACGAGGATCTTTTGGTTGTTCGGCGACTCCACGAGGTAACACGATCCGGTCACGGACCCCGCTCCTCCAAGACATGTAACGCGAATCATACGGATCTCCTTAGTGTTAATAAGTTAGGCGCAAGGCGCGAGGCGTGAGGCGTGAGGCGCAAGGCGTGAGGTGCAAGGAGACAATAGGAGGGCGCAGGGGGTACGAAGATATCCGCAACGAGCAGCGAGTAACCAGCACCCGGCATCCAGCGTTTCTAATTCTCCAATTCCTCAATCCCTGAATTCCTCAATCCAAAACCGGGTGGCGGTAGATTTTCCCCGCATAGTTTCTGGCTACAAGGGTGTGGCTATCCCTTTGAAGCACATATTCCGGCAGGAGCGGGGCCTTCCCCCCGCCGCCCAGTAGATCCACGGCAAAATGGGGCACGCACAGACCCGAGGTATGGCCCTGAAGTGCGGAGATGATTTCGAGCCCCCGGTCGAGGGGGGTCCAAAAGTGAGACGTGCCCTTTGCAGGGTCTGCCAGGAACAGATAATAGGGCCGGACACGGATTGTCAAGAGTTTTTGCATCAATCGCTTCATAACCCAGGGATTGTCATTGACGTCTCTGAGGAGCACGGTCTGGCATCCTAACGGGATGCCGGCATCGGCGAGCCGGTTGCAGGCCAGGGCGGCCGGCTCGGTGATTTCATCGGGATGGTTGAAATGGGTGTTGATGTAAAGGGGTTTGAAGCCGCCCAGGAGATGGGCCAGTTGCGGCGTGATCCGCTGGGGGAGGGTGCAGGGGACCCTCGTCCCGATCCGTATGATCTCCACATGGGGCATGGCCCGCAGCTCGGTCAGAATGCGGGCAAGTTCGCGGTTGCTCAATAGGAGCGGGTCCCCCCCTGACAGGAGAACATCCCGGATCTCTCTGTGCCCTCGGATATAGGAAAGGCCTTCACGGATCGATGCTTCAGACACCATGGAGGGACTGCCGACCTTCCGTTTCCGGTTGCAGAAGCGGCAGTACATGGCGCACCGGGAGGAGACCAGGAACAGGACCCGATCCGGATAGCGGTGGGTCAGCCCTGGGACCGGGGAGTCGCCCTCCTCATTCAGGGGGTCCTCCACCCCGGCCTCGTCGGAGATCTCCCGGATGTCCGGGATGCACTGCCTGCAGATAGGATCTTCCGCCTTTTTGATGAGGCCTAAATAATAGGGATTGATCCGCATGGGATACCGGGCCGTCACCTCTTGAAGGAGGTCCCTCTCCACCTCGATAGAGGCCGGTAGATCCAGAGGAGAGGTGATGCTGTGAGAAAGGATCGTTCTCCAGGGTGCGCCTGCCCGCAGGTGTGTGGGTTCGGTCTTCAACAGGTGCCTCTCATGCTTTTCAGGAGGAGATCATGCCCCTTGGGTCCGCAATTGAAAAGGAGGTCGAATGCCGACAGGTTGGGGATGAACGGCCCCCACAGCTGGGGATATACCGGGGGCCGGGGATTGAAAAATTCCAGGCAGATCCCGGCCTTTTCAAATCGATCTGAATCGAGATACTTCCCGGCCCCTGCCTGGGCCAGAAACCGGGTTGCCCCCAGTTCCCTGCAGATGTCCACAGACAGCCGGGGTTCGCCGGTGTCTATTTTAAGATCTGACAACAGGATAACTCTGGCAGGTATTCGGAGGTGCGCCATCATGTGCTGAATGACGGTCCCATTGAGGTCTATAAGTCTCTCGAATTTTTCCGAAAAAAGTCTTTCAACAGTGACCTCATGCTCATCGAAAAAGGGGGCGTTTCGGTAGGCGCTTTTGAGGCTGGCCAGATGTTTTGCGGCCCAGCGACCTTCATTGCAGATCCTGACCTCATGGATTCGCTGCAGGCCGAGTCCCTTCTTCCAGACCGGAATGGTCATCCAGAGGACGCCCTGGTCGTTTTTGAACCGATTTCTCGTCAGCCAGGTAGTCCCCCTGGGGAACTGGACCCTGTCCATGAGGACAAGGATGTCCGACCGGAGGGCCTTGGCAAAGAAGCCGGCAAAAGGGGCAAAATAGGGCTGGTAGGCAGATACGATCATGGGAAGTGAGCAAAAGTGACTAAAATGACTAAAGTGAGGTTAAGGACCTTTCCACCCGCGTCTGGTTACGGATTGAAATTCTGGCGCATTTTCCCGTATCTCCACATATGAACCATGGTCTGGGCGGCCCGTTCCGGCGTGGGGAAATTGACCAGCGCCCCTGAGGCCTCGAGGTCGCTGATCGCCTCATCCCAGATCCCCGGAGGAGACACAAGGCAGGATATCAGCGGCTTTCGCTGTCCCCATTCTTTCAGCAGGTCGGTGATGCCGCTGACCGCATCCCGGTTGGCCGATGCAAACATCATCAAGAGAAGGATCCCGTCCACGTTGTCGTCATCCATCACGGTCTTTATGATCCCTTTGATGGCGGCCGAGTCGTACCAGGCCGGTCCCATGTCCACCGGATTGGTCCGGAGGGCGAGGGGGGGGAGGAGTTGATTGATGGTCTCCTGGGTGCGGGGGGAAAATCTGACGATGTGCAGGCCCCCGGCCTCGCACACGTCACAGGCGGCCATGGACGGCCCTGCCTGGCCCGATAAAACAGCTATCCCGGGACCTGCGGGCAGCGGCGATGCCGAGAAGGCCTTGGCCGCATCCAGAAGGGTCTCTGCACTGTCAATATGGACAATCCCTGCCTGGGTAAAGGAAGCGGTATATATCTGATGACTCCCCGCAAGGGAACCGGTGTGGGACCGGGATGCGGCATCCCCGACCTGTCCGCTCCCGGTCTTGTAGGCAAGGATCGGCTTTCGGCCCGCCGCCTTCCTGGCCGCTTCCATGAGGGCCCCGGCCTCGTCGATCCCTTCTATATAAAGAACAATGACCCGGGTGTCAGGGTCATCGGCCAGAAACGCAATCATCTGGGAAAAATCCACATTGAGTCGATTTCCCAGACCCACGATCATTCGGAAGCCCGCATCCATCCGCATGGCCATGAACCCGAGCAGATGGGATATCCCCCCGCTCTGGCTGACCAGGGCAATGGATCCTTTTCGCAGAAGAGAGAATTCAGGGGTAAATGAGGCATTGAGATCGGCAGTGAAGTTGATCATGCCGAAGGTGTTGGGACCGATTACCGGGATCCCTGCCTCATGGGCAATGGCGGCAATCTCTTTATGCAGCGCCGCGCCCCCCGGATCATCGATCTCCTTGAATCCTGCCGTGATCAGCACAATCCCCTTGACGCCCGCTGCCGCACATTCCCGAAACACGCCCGGCACCCGACCGGCCGGCACCACCACAATGGCAAGGTCCACACCCCCATCACAGGCGGAGACAGAAGGAACTGCCGTCAACCCCATAATCTCTTGGGCCCCGGGGTTCACCGGGAAGATCTTCCCCGGATATCCCCCCCGTGTCAGGCTCTTCATGACGTGAAAACCCAGCTTATCCGGTTTGTCCGAGGCCCCGATAACCGCCACCGATGCGGGGTTGAAAAGCGCCTTCATGCAATTGGCTTGTCGCTCTGTATCCATGACGATCCATCCCTTATCTCACCCAGTTTCTGATGGGTCCGCATAGTTGCACGGTCCATGGAGGAGAGTCAAGGGTTTCCATGCAGTCTAATGGCGCAACGGATCGGTTACCCGGGGATTATTCCATCCCTGAGCGCCTGATGAGACGGCACCGGGATCGGCAGGCACCGATCTTTTTCCGGGTTGTACATCAAACGGTAGGACATGCCCTGCTGGGTGTCCCTGTACATCTTGTCCCAGCCCCTGACGAAATAGGGGCACTCGTCATTGAAGCAGATATACATGAACTCGTTGTCCCAGGTCTGGCAGAAGGGATTGTCCGGGACCTCCCATTTGCTCAATTTCTGGTCGCAATGGGGACAGCGAAGCGTCTCCTTGATGGCGGCCTTCTTCCGTTCCAGGTCATCCTTGTCCTGTCTTTCGCCGTAGCCCACGGAAATGACCGGTCGGGGCTTCCGGTCCGGTCGGCCCCCCTTTTTCTCGGCATAAAGGGCGTAAACCGGATCACTGATCGGTGTTGACTCGGCATACTTATCGTCTTTGGGTCTCGGTTTTCCCTTGGACACAAAAAGGGAAGTTCTTTCAAACCCTCCGGACTGCTTGAAGAATTCATCCACCAGGATGACCCGTTCATCATGGGTCGATTCCCGCCAGAGTCTGACTGCCTTCTGAGGGAACATCCGGTCTGAAAAGACAACGAGAAAGAGCCCGCCCGGCTTCAGTATCCGCGCGACCTCTTCAAATACCGCAACAGGCTGGGTCATGTAGTCCACAGACACGGTATTGATCACGGCGTCGAACCGGTTGTCCGGAAAGGGGAGGCGGGGGTCCCGGTTGAGATCATGGAGCACGTACTCCGTGAGATCGGCGTTCTGTTTCAGTTCGTTTTCATTCAGTCCCAGCCCCACGACCTCCGAGGGCTTGAGCGTCTCGGGTATGTGGGAGTCCCATCCTGCCATGAGATCCAAAACCGCAGGCCTATCCTCAACAATGAGTCGGCCGATAAGGTGCTCGACCGTGGAAAGGGCCAGTGAATCCAGATGGCTCACAAACCGGTCCTTTGCATAAAATGTCGTATCGTCCGATGTATCCATTCTTGAAAAGGCGTCGCAAGAAAAGATGGGGCTCATTTCCGAGACCCTGTTATCCAGACAATTTGCTGCTGTTTCCATTTTAATCCCTCCATAAAAAAACCGGGTTCACCTATGTGAAACCCGGCTCGTAGCCCCTTTTTCAGGGCGGGTTTACGATATACTGTCATCTCTTTTGTCTTGGCTAAAAAATTAACCATCTCCGGCCGCTTGTCAACGGTCTCTTTGTCTCTCCTGTACAGAATCGAACGATCCGGCGGGATGGGGGCAATGCCCCCCGACGTCTCAAATAAAAGATCTTGTCGGGGGGCAGGATCATCAGGCCGCTTCCAGCCGCTGCCGGTCGGCCATATCCATGAGGACCCGCTCCCTCGCCTTGTCGATCCCCAGGGCCTTTCGCTTTTTGTCGATATGGGCAATCATGAGGCGGGCCATTTCATAGGGGTCTTGAGCAAAGGCCCACTTCCCGAAACCCATATCCTCAAGTTCTTCAAAAAGGTGTTTGTGAAATTTAGTCCCTTCCATAATGGGAAAGGTGACCCCGAAGACCGTAAACACACCCGAGCCTACAAAATAGTGGCCGATGGATATAGCCTTCTCGCTCATGTATTCGGGCGCGGCCCCGGCCACCGGAAGATCGGCGATGCTCTCCCCCAGACCTCCGGCGCGCACCATCTCGGCGCAGGCCGTCAGAATACGGCTGTTGTCCACGCAGGAACCCAAGCCCAGGACCGGGGGCATCCCTACCGTCTCACAGACCTCCCGCAGACCTTCGCCTGCCAGATGGGCGGCCTCGGGCCGGTAGAGCCCGGCCTTGGCCAGGGAGATCTGGGAACAGCCGGTCTGTACCACCAGGACGTCATTTTTGATCAATTCCTTCACCAGTTCCACATGGAGCCAGTCCTGCTTCACCCTCGGATTGGTGCATCCCACCACGCCGGCCACGCCGCGAATCCTGCCGTTGACAATGTTGTCGTTCAGGGGGGTGTAGGAGCCCCGGAATGTGCCTCCCAGCATGTAATTGATATACTCGTGGGAAAAGCCGTGGATGCCCACGTTCCGGATATTGGGGATTTCGATGGGGAGCTTGCGGTTTTCGAACCGCACGATTGCGTTTTCCACAATGGCATCCGTGCACTCCCTCGGGGTGTGTTCATGAAATTCGATATGCTCCACCCCTTCGATGTGACATCTGGGATTGGTGGTAAAGAGCTTTGTCCCATAACAGTCGGCCACCTTGCCCAGGCCCTGCTTGATGCACTGGACATCGACGCCCATGGCATCCACTGCCCCGGTGATAATGACCGCCTCCGTGGACATAAAATTTCCGGCATGAGGAATCCCGTGCCTCGAGAGCATCTCGGCCCCTGAACAGCACATGCCCACCAGGTTGATTCCATCGGCCCCCGCGTCCCTGGCCGCCTGGATCAGGGTCGGATCATCCACGGACGCCAGCATGGACTCAAAGAGGTTGGGCTCGTGTCCATGGATAATGATGTTAACCTCTTTTTCCTTCAAACACCCCATGTTGACCTCGGCCTTGACCGGCGTAGGCGTTCCGAAGAGGATGTCCGAGACCTCTGTGGCAATCATTGAACCGCCCCAGCCGTCTGCAAGGGCCGTCCGGGTGCACTGCTTGGTGATATTTTTATAATCCTGGTCCACCCCGATATGCGTGCGGTGCATGATCTCCATGATCTCCCGCATGGCGCCCCTCGGGACCACGCCGTTCTTTCGCCAGGTCTCCAGGGTTTTTTCAGGCACCCGCTTGATAAAGGGGATCTCGCCTTCCACCTGGATATAGGTCCTCTCCAGCTCGTGGTAGACGTCCAGGGCAATATCCTTCAGGTCCCGGCCTTCCACCTCAATGCCCAACTCAACGGCCAGATCCCCCAGCTTGATGGGGTCCTTGATGGTATATTCCTTGATCCTGCTGTGTCCTTGTAATGCACTTGAAATTTTTTCTCCCTTTCGTAAGGAATGTTTCTTTTCTGCAATTCATATTCTACGGCATCGGCATAAACTATTTCCAGGAAGC
>JAWOIH010000383.1:0-5285 GCA_046484725.1 Candidatus Desulfacyla sp.
CGGGATCCTTGCAGGAGCTTGCGCTTGGGGCCGGTGGCCACAAGGATATCCACATTCTTAAATCCCAGAGCTTTGCGAATGTAAGCGCCGTGCCCCCCCTCTTCGAGGATTCGTTTGTGTTCCAGCTTTCCGTCCCCAAGGTCAACCATCAGTTGCTCCAGTCTCTCCAGGGTGATATCACGGGTATGATATTCAAATAAGCCGGCCAGCGCACCCTGCTCGATGGTGGCGCCCACCGTATAAGACGTGGCGATATCCAGGACCATGATTTTCTTCTTTAATGCTGCCTGGGGGTCGAGGGATGCGCCCAGGATGGCGGCCATGCCGCTGTCCATCACGTAGATCTCCTTGGCAGGAATCTTCTCGGCACTTCCGGCGATGGATCTGAGACGATTGAAGGGAGCAGGAATCTCGTCGGCCCGGAAAAGGAGATGATCGGGAAACGGGCTTTCATCCAGGCGGGACTTGAATAGGGCGTTGCGGAAATCGAGGTGGGAGACGCCCTTGGGCGGAACCCCGTGGTCTTGGGCACAGATCCCCACCGCATCAAAGGAGAAGGGGACGCCGAAGTCCCGGACGATGCGCTCGATTCGATCCAGTTCCAGATCACTCAGGGTCAGGGTGGAGAAGGCCGGATCTGATGCATACCGATCCACTTTATCGTCATCGAGAACATCGATGCCCCAGGCCCTGACCTGGTCAGGGTCATGGTGGAGGGTGGCTGAGGCTGAGGTGGTCATGACGACGTGCGCCTGCCTGGCTCGTGCTTTGAGCACCTCTGAAATCGGACCCCCACCCATTTCCACGCCCTTCACCAGGAGGTGACCGGATGTGGCGGCCGCCTTTTCCGCCACGGTCAGCACCGGGGACCTGACCACCGCTTTGTATTGGAGGGAGGATTCAGCGTCGTAGTAGAGGATATCCAGGGTCCCGGCGCCGATATCCAGCATCAGAAATCGGTGCATAAATCTTGGGGCTCCTTGCCTTTGGAAAGAACACCCTATCGCATCCGGGCTATAATAATGCGCTTGGTTTCATATCTGATTCAATACAAGTTTTCAAAAATGCCTGCAGCCCCCTGTCCACCGCCGATGCACATCGTGACAAGGCCGTAGCGGCCTTTGCTTCGTCTGAGCTCGTTCATGATCTGGACCGTGAGCTTGGCGCCGGTGCATCCCAGCGGATGACCGAGGGCGATGGCCCCGCCGTTGACGTTGGTTTTTTCTTCGTCCAATCCGAGGTGACGGATGCAGGCGAGGGCCTGGGACGCGAAAGCCTCGTTCAACTCGATGAGATCCATGTCCTGGACCTTGAGCCCGGTGATCTGCATCACCCTGGGCACGGCAACCATGGGCCCGATCCCCATGAGGTCGGGGGGCACCCCCGCCGCTGCAAAGCCCACATAACGCAGGAGCGGCTTAAGGCCCTTTTCTCTCGCCTTCTGTTCGGTCATGAGCAGGACGGCTGCAGCCCCGTCGCTCATCTGGGAAGCGTTTCCGGCGGTCACGGTGCCGTTTAACTTGAAGACCGGTTTGAGCTCGGCCGTTTTTTCCAAAGTCGTTCGCCGAGGGCCGTCATCGACTTCGAAGCGTGTCACCTTTTCCGTCCGCCTGCCCTGATCGTTGACCCTCACGGTCCGGGTTTCCACAGGGACGATCTCCTCTTTGAAAAGGCCCGCCTCGATGGCCGCGAGGGCTCTTTGGTGGCTCCTGAAGCCGAAGCGATCCTGCTCCTCCCTGGATATCCCGTATTTTTCCGCCACATTCTCGGCGGTGAGCCCCATGCTGATGTAGGCCTGCGGGTATTGCTCAACCATCTTGAGATTCAGGGAGACCTGATAACCCATCATGGGAACCTGGCTCATGGATTCGGCACCGCCCGCGATGACCACCTCGTTCATGCCGGCCAAGATTTGCTGGGCCCCGGCGGCGATAGACTGAAGACCGGAGGCGCACAGGCGATTCACCGTCTGCCCGGGGATCGTGTCGGGCAGGCCGGCCAGAAGAGCCGCCACCCGGCCGATGTTGAAACTCTGACTGTGTTCCGGAAAGGCGCAGCCCATGATGACGTCATCGATCTCCTCAGCTTCGACGCCGGGCGTCCTGTTGAGAACCTCCCTGGTAACGAGGGCCGCCAGATCATCCGGCCGGGAGTTCGCCAGGCCCCCTCGATTTGCCCGGCCCACGGCGGTGCGGACGCCGCAAACGATAACGACCTCTTTCATGCTCTACTCTCCTTAATTTCGCAAAGGCTTTCCCGTCTTGAGCATATGCTTAATGCGCTCCAGGGTCTTGGGTTCTCCCAAAAGGGACAGAACGGCCTCCCGTTCCAGGTCGAGTATGTATTGCTCGTCCACCCATTGGGGCGCTGAAAGGGGCCCGCCGGCCAGGACATAAGCCAGCTTCCCGGCGATCATGTTGTCGTGGGCCGTGATGTATTTTCCCCACAGCATCATTCGAGCGGCCTGCATGAGATAGGCAAGGCCCCTTTCTCCGACGGCATAAATCGACTTGGTGCGCACCGGGGGAACATAGCCCGCGGCCTGCATTTCAAGGACAAGGTTCTTGGCTTCGTGAAGAACATGATCGCCGTTCATGATCCACCGGTCCTTCTCGGTCAGAAACCCCAATTCCTTGGCATGAAGGGCGCTCTGACTCACTTTGGCCAGGGCGAGGTTCTCAAAGGCCTTCTGAACAAAGGGCAGGGCATCCGTGTCGGCGATTCTCATGGCCGGGCTGACGCATCTTCTGATCATCTCTAGACAGCCCCCGGATGCAGGGATCAAGCCCACCGCAACCTCGACGAGCCCCATGTAGGTTTCGGCCCCTGCACAGATTTTGTCACAGGCCATGGCGATCTCCGTTCCACCGCCCAGAGTCATCCCAAAAGGCGCGGCCACCACCGGTTTGGGGGAGTAGCGTAATCGCAACATGCGATCCTGCATTTTCCTGAGCGCCCCCTCTATCTCGGACCACGCCTTGCCCTCCAGGAGAGGCAAGATCCTGGCGATGTCCGCACCCCCGCAAAAATTCCTTCCCTGATTCCCGATGACCATCCCGATGGATTTCTTTTCCAAGATATCCAGGGCATGGTCGCACAGGGCCTCCACATGGTCATCCAGAATATTGGCTTTGGAATGGAACTCCAGACATAGCACCTCGTCTCCCAGGTCGATAAGGGAGGCCCCGGGATTCTCCTGGATGATCCCCCCCTGCTTTTTTCGATCCCGGAGCACGAATCGATGGGGATCCGCCGGGACCGGCCGGTAGGCCCCGGCCTCAATATCCCAATAGAGCTTCCGATTCAGGTCCTGTTTGTAAAACCGCTCTCCCCCCTGACGGATCATCTCCTTGACCCAGGGCGCAGCCTCGAACCCATCGGCCTCCATTCGGGTCAGTGTTTCGGCAACCCCCAAGGCGTCCCACAGTTCGAAGGGGCCCATTTCATGCGAAAAGCCTGCCTTCATGGCCTCGTCGATGGCGTAGAAGACCTCGGAGATCTCGGGAACGAGATGGGAGCAATAGGAAAAGGCAAAGGCCGCGCTGCGCCAGAGGAAAAGGCCGACGGGGTCTTGCTGGGTGACGAGAAACCTGAACCGCTCTGCCAGGGGCTTGATTTTTTCAGCCCTTTTCACCGAGGCAAGATCCGGTTCCCGCGGGTTTCGATAGGTCAAGGTGGGGAGATCCAAAACCTGGTAGGTCTTTGATCCGTCGGGACCCTTGACTTTCTTGTAAAAACCCTGCCCTGCCTTGTTCCCCAGCAAGCCCTTTTCGACCATCTGATCGGTCAGGGTGTTGCTCGGTCCCAAGAGCACTTCCCGAAATGCATCGTGGGGAATGGCTTTGTAAAGGTTGCCCGACACGTGCTGATTGATATCCGTACCGATCAGGTCAAGGAGTCTGAAGGTGGCGGTCTTGGGATGGCCGATCAGGGGGCCGGTGACGGCATCGATTTCTTCCACGGAGTAACCCTTTTCGAGGATGTGGTTGAGATCCGCTCTTCCCGCCATGACGGCCACCCGGTTGGCGATGAAGTTGGGCGTGTCCCTGCAGATAACCACGGTTTTGCCGAGTCGTCGCTCTCCAAAGGACCTCATGAACTCCAGGACTCGGGGGTCCGTGTCGGCCGTGGGAATGAGTTCGAGGAGTTTCATGTATCGTGCGGGGTTGAAGAAATGGACTCCCAGGAAGTGACGCCTGAATTCTTCGGAGCGACCCTCGGCGATATGCCTTACAGGAATGCCTGAGGTGTTGGTGGATATGATGCTGCCCGCCTTGCGGCTCGCCTCGATTTGGGCCATGACCCGGCGTTTGATCTCCAGGTTTTCCACCACCACCTCGACAATCCATTCGGCTTGGCTCGCCCAATCGAGGTTGTCTTCCGTATTTCCCGCCGTGATCCGTTCCAGGCGGGAATCGCTGAAAAGCCCCGGCGGCCTCGACTTTTTCAGGGAGGCGATTCCCTGCTCTGCCATGCGGTTGCGTACCTGGGGGCTGGCAAGGGTGAGCCCCTTTTTTTCTTCCTCGGCGGTGAGGTGGGAGGGCACGATATCCATGAGATAGACGGGCACCCCGGCATTGACCAAATGGGCTGCAATCCCGGCACCCATGACCCCGGAGCCGACGACCATTGCTCTGTTGATGCGGTAACTCACCGGATCCTCCATGATCTTTGGATGAACTAGCGGAGCAAGCTTCGGGCGATGATGCTCTTCTCAATCTCTTTGGTTCCTTCATAGATCTCCACGATCTTGGCGTCCCGGTAAATGCGCTGGACCTTGTACTCGTCGATGTAACCGTAGCCGCCGTGCATCTGAAGCGCCTCGTCCGCACATTTCACCGCGGTCTGGCCGGCAAACCACTTTGCCATAGCCACGAGTTCAGGGTCCAGTTTCCCGCTGTCGGCCTTCCAGGCAGCCTCATAATAGAGGTTGCGCGCTGCCTTGATCAGGGTGGCCATCTCCGCGACCTTGAACTGGTTGATCTGAAAGGCCGCCAGAGGCATCCCGAACTGATGCCTTTTCTTGATGTGCTTGAGGGATTCCTCCAGAGCGGCTCGGGCAATGCCGACGCCCTGGGCTGCGACCACGATTCTGCTCAGATCGAAAAAGGTCATGAGTTCTCTGAAACCCATGCCCTCCCGGCCCACCAGATTGGACGCAGGGACCCTGACGTCTGAAAAGGACAGCTCCGCCGTGTCGCTGGCCCGGATACCCAGTTTTCCCCGCAGCTTGTTGGCCTCGAACCCTTTTCTGTCCTTCTCCACAATGATCCAACTGTGCCTGG
>JAWOIH010000412.1:0-12001 GCA_046484725.1 Candidatus Desulfacyla sp.
AAGAGGATCGAGCTTTCCACCTATCAGGACATCCCTCACCTCCTCCACCCGGTGGTGACCCAGCCCAAGGATGCGACCAAGGCCCTTCGGTGGGCGGTTGAAGAGATGGAAAGGCGCTACATGCTCTTGTCGGACAGGGGGGTGAGAAACATCGAGACCTACAACCGCAAAATTGTAAGCCCGACAACACCCGCGCCCGAGGACGCCTCAAAGGGGGTCGACAGGCCACTCCCCTATATCATCATTATCATCGACGAACTGGCCGACCTCATGATGGTGTCGTCCAAAGAGGTGGAGGAATCCATCACGCGACTGGCCCAGATGGCCCGCGCTGCCGGCATCCATCTGATTATCGCCACCCAACGCCCCTCGGTCAATGTCCTGACGGGGATCATAAAGGCCAACTTCCCGACGCGTCTTTCTTTTCAGGTCTCTTCCAAGGTGGACTCCAGGACCATTCTGGACGCCAACGGCGCGGAACATCTCCTGGGCGACGGGGATATGCTCTTCATGCCGCCCGGAGTGGGCCGCATCATGAGAATTCATGGGGCCTATGTCTCCGAAGAGGAGGTCAGGGCCGTTACCGACTTCCTGAAGCGGCAAAAGAGGCCTGACTATGACGCCACCATCCTTTCACACATTGCCAGTGATGAAGAGAGCGAACAGGAAGAACTGGAACTGGATGAAAAATACGAAGAGGCCGTTGACCTTGTTTCCAAAACCGGCCAGGCCTCCATCTCCATGGTGCAGCGCAAATTGAGGGTGGGGTATAACCGGGCGGCCAGGATGATAGAGGTCATGGAAGCACAGGGAATCGTCGGCCCCTCGGACGGGGTCCGGCCACGGGATGTTTACGGCAGAAAGGCGGAGTGAGATGATAAAACGACTGATCATGGTTCTCGGCATGACATTGCTCTTTCAGGGCGTTTCCATAGCCGATGAGAGTCTGTCAACCATCCTGGAAGGCATCCAAAAGACCTACGGGCCCCTTCCGGGCCTTTCCGTGCCCTACACCCGGGAGGTCATCACCCGGTCCATGAGCATGCTGGGAGGCCAGGCCAGTGGAGATACGGCTTCGGGCACGATCTACTTCAGGCACCCCCATTTTCTGAGGCTGGAGCAGGAAAAGCCCAAGCCCGAGACGATCATCGCCAACGAGGACACCCTGTGGTGGTACATCCCCGACAAAAAGTCCGCCTACAGGTACCCTGCCAATGAATTCGGAAAGGAATTGCGCCTTTTGAGCGACATCTTCCGGGGCCTTGCGCAGGTGGAGACCAGCTTTCAGGTGGTCCTGCAAAACCAGGGTCCGTCCGGGGAACATGAAATCGAGCTCATTCCCGATCCGCCCTGGCAGGAAATCGATCGAATCGCCGTGACCGCCAACCGGCAGTATCGAATCCAATCCATAAGAATCCACAATGCACTGGGGACCACCACCCGCTTCACGCTGGGCGCCCTCTCTGAAAAAAAGGATTTTGAAGAGGGATTTTTCCGGTTTGTCGCTCCGAAAGGGGTGGAGTTAATCGTGGAGGGAGCGGGTCAATGAACCAGCACCCTCGATAGGAGACGACCCACCCGCTTGAGGCTCTGAAGACTGTCGGCCGGGAGAAAATAGTCCACATACGGAAGGGCTGTTTTCATGCCGCGACAGAGGGGCTCATAATCGGGATCCCCGGCCAAGGGATTCAGCCAGATAATGGCGTGGGCCTTGCGGCTGAGAAAGGCCATCTCCCGCATCAGGAGGTCCTTGCCGCCCAGGTCCCACCCGTCACTCAGGAGGACCACCACGGTCCTCCGGTTCAGGAGACGTTCGCCGTATCCTTGGTTGAATTGATGGAGCGAAAACCCGATTCGGGTGCCCCCGGACCAGTCTGGGACCTCTTCGGCAATCCGCTCCAACGCCTTTTCCACACTCAAATGCCGGACCAGGAAGGTGACGGGCGTGAGGGAGGTCGAGAAGACAAAGACCTCGGCCCTCGACCCGATCCCCCGCAGCCCCAGGAGAAACGGCATCACAAATCTTGCATAGCGGTCCATGGACCCGCTCACATCGGCCAGGATCACCAGCCGTTTGAGCCGCTTTTTCCTCTCCCTGTAAAACAGTTCAAAAGGGATTCCCCCTGTCTTGAGGCCATTGCGAAGGATGCGGGGAAAATCCAGGTCCCCGGCGTGTCGGCCCCTCTTGGACCGCCTCGATGCGTCGATCCTGAAAGGCGCCGTCATCTGCTTCAGGGCAAGCCGCGCAATCGGGATATCCCCCTTGTCGAACCGTCCGAGATCCTTTTTCTCGACGATTGACACGGGACTGTAGGCAATCCCTTCCATCCGCTCCTTGCTGTCATTGGCATCGGGTACTGTCGACGCCTTCGAAAAGCCGTCAGGAATAACTTCTATGTCTGAAGGGGATATTCCCGCCTTGCGGTCCTGTCCGCGGTCATCCGCGGCTGCCCCTTCATTCGAGCCTGTCCGGTTCCAGAACTGATCAAAGAGATCTCTAAACTGGACCCACTCCAGATCCGTTGCGACCAGATTGGCGCGAAGAGAGAGGAAGAAGTCCTTCTTCTCCTCCAGAGATATCTTCTCCAGACTCAAAAGGGCATCATGGACGCTGCTCTGAAATATCCTGAAGCCGCGGCCCTTGAGATATCCGGCAAAACGAATCACCCTTCCAGCCAGCGTTGTTTGGTCAGTCGTCATGGGTCACTGGGCTTTCGGCCGTCACTTATGGTCATTCGGTGGTCATGGGCTTGTGGACCATTTCGGCCGTTTCGCATGCCGCCCTGACCGCCACGCTCCCTGCTCCTTGCCCCATGCATGATTACTTCCGAGTTCCGAGTTCCGCGTTCACGCTTAGCTGTTCACTCTTGATTGCCAAGATATTCGGCCTTCTGCCCGGGATCGGCCCATATCTCATCCTTAAACCGTTTGATATCGTCTTGGTATTTGAGGAAACACCCCAGGGTCTCCAGAACGACCGTTTCATCCAGAAATGCCCTCTGCATGGTCATCAGGGCCCTGGCCCAGTCCAATGTCTCGGAAACCCCGGGTTTCTTCAGAAAATCGACCGTCCTGGCCTTGTGCATGAAGCGAGTTATCTGTTCTGCAAAACGGGATTCGATCCCAGGAAGCCGGGTCATCAGGATCCGGTATTCCTTTTCAAATGAGGGATAGTCGATCCAGTGATAGAGGCACCGCCGTTTCAGGGCGTCATGGACATCCCGCGTACGGTTGGAGGTCACCACCACCATCGGCTTCTTTTTGGCCTGGATGGTCCCGATTTCAGGGATGGTAATCTGAAAGTCCGAAAGCACCTCCAGAAGGAAGGCCTCAAACTCCTCATCCGAACGGTCGATCTCATCAATAAGAAGTACGGGCGCCTTTTCTTCAGATTTCAATATGGCCTCCAGAAGGGGGCGCCGGATCAGGAACCGGGGGCTGTAGATCAGCTCCTCGATTTCCTCTGTTTCCCTTTTGTTCTGCTCTTCCATCTGGATATGCAACAGCTGCTTGGGATAGTTCCATTCGTACAGCGCCGTGGAGGCGTCGAGCCCCTCGTAACACTGGAGCCGGATCAATTCTGTTTCGAAGAGGCGCGATAGGACGATCGCCACCTCCGTCTTTCCAACCCCCGGCTCCCCCTCTAAAAATACCGGCTTTTCGAGCCGGCGCGCCAGAAAGAGGACCGTGGCGAGTGCGCGGTCCGCGATATAATGAGAATCGGCCAGTTCATCCACTACCTGATCGATCGATTCGAAATTTGACGACAAAACAGGACTCCTTTCTTAACATGGCCGAAAATCCACAGAAACCAGAAAAGCATCGCCCCAAGGGCCGGGGCATTTCGTCTCACTCAACCGTGTCCCGACTCGCTTGCTTTGAGGTGATCTATACGGTATGATATCGCCGGCGTCAATACTTTGGAATTGAAGAGCCCTGCTGCGAGCTGCAGGGCTCTCCCAACTGTAAGGAATTTAAACTATTTTTTAGTCCGTTCGCTAATCACGCTGCAAGCGGGACCGCAAGCTGCGGGGAATGCGCTCGCTGAGCATTTTCACAGGATCATATGAAATCAAAAAAAAGACAAAAAGCCCCCTCCCCTGCACTGCAGAAACGCCTAACTGAGCTGGAGGAGTTGGCCGCCCAAAAGGGGATACAAATACACTACGACCTCCTTGAGGCAGCCGGGTTGAAATTAAAGGGGGGCATCTGTACCATACGGGGGGAATACCACATCTTTGTTGACAGAAGAAAGTCAACGGCCGACATCATCGATTTTCTCCAGGACCACCTCACCCAACCATTTCCCAGAGATGTTCCCGAACTCACTCAAGACACGGACAAATGCGACTCCTGATCGAAAGCCGCTCGCCCGAAAGGACCCGGATTTTCTTCTGGATCTCTCAATCCCATCCGCAGATTGCCCCGATGTCAACCTCCCGATTCAACGATTCCCGCATCCCGGCATTCCTGAATCCCTCAATCCCTGAAATCCTGAATTCGTTTATTCCAGCATCCCGGCATTTCGTCATTCCTCAATCCCTACTTCCCCTACGATTTTTTGTTGACAAAGGATCTCTCTGTTGTTAAATAAGGGGCGTGCGGGAATAGCTCAGCTGGTAGAGCCTCACGTTGCCAACGTGATTGTCGCGGGTTCAAGTCCCGTTTCCCGCTCCATCCTTATAAAGACCGGCGGCATAGCCAAGAGGCTAAGGCAGCGGTCTGCAAAACCGTTATTCACCGGTTCGAATCCGGTTGCCGCCTCCAGCATAAAAGGATAAGGCCTGTAAGTGAAATCCATTGCTTACAGGCCTTTTTTTGTCAGATTTCAAAAGGCGGGGAGTGGAAAGGGAATCCGAGACCTGTTCCCATCATAAAAATGATGGCCTCATTACACTTTATTCCACAATCTGGTTTTCGAACAATCCCTTGACCTCTTCTTCCAAATACCCCAAACCGATCAATACCTCTTCCGTATGGGCGCCCCTCCTCCCCTTTGCAGGCGTGGCCCGTCCCGGGGTCCGGGAAAGTCTGGGGGCCGGCGCCGGTTGAGGAACCTCATCAATGGTCAGGATAATCTCTCTCTCCCTGTTGTGGGGGTGCTGATCCACCTCGTTCAATTCGAGGACCGGGGCCACACAGGCATCTTTCCCCTCAAAGATCCTGGTCCACGCATCGCGGGTTTTTGTCTTGAACACGGCCGAAAAGCGTTCGGTCATCTCCGGCCATCGGGCCATATCCATCTGGTGAGGAAGGGAGGAAGGATCCATCTCAAGGCCTTTGAGAAGCTCGGCATAAAACCTCCCCTCGATGGCCCCCACGGCCATAAATTTATTATCCGCGGTCTCATAGGTCTGATAAAACGGCGCCCCGCCGTCCAATACGTTGGTCCCGATATCGAGGGTCATCAGGTGGTGTGCCAGCATGCCGTAAAACATGACGGACAGGTTGGCCGCGCCGTCCACCATGGCCGCGTCCACCACCTGCCCCATTCCGGAACGGTTCCTTTCAATGAGGGCGAGGAGAATGCCCATGGCGCACAGCATGCCGCCCCCGGCAAAATCGCCCAGGAGATTGCACGGGGGGAGGGGCCGTTCCCCCTTTCTGCGGAAGAGCGACAGGGCGCCTGACAAGGCGATGTAATCGATATCATGCCCGGCCATGCCGGCATAAACGCCATGCTGCCCCCAGCCCGTCAGCCGGGCGTAAATTAGTTTCAGGTTCATTCCCAGCGCATCCTCCGGGCCTAATCCCAGGGCCTCCATTACGCCGGGCCGGTAAGGCTCCACCAGGACATCGGCATTACGGATCATTCTTCTGACAATCTCGACCCCGCCATCTGATTTCAGGTTGACCCGAACGGACCGCTTCCCCCGGTCAAAAGGGTTCTTCTCCATAATGTTGGGAATCTCAGGGGCCCCTTTTGATAATCGGTCAACAACGGTTACATCCGCCCCAAAATCGGCCAGCAGCATTCCGCAATAGGGGGACGGGGCCAGACCGGCCATCTCGATTACCTTGATTCCATCTAATGGGCGCATATGCATTTCCTCGACGATTAAAGGTTAGGGGTTCAAAGGCTCAGAGGTTTAAGGGTTCACGGTTGCAGGTTCTCTCAATTGGCAATCGTCAATCTTCAATTCCAACTCACTTCACCATCTGCCGACAGTGTGTCTCCGTGGTAAAGCAGATGAGCACGGCCGCGAGGATCGACCCGATCATCATCAGGCTGAACGCGGACTCGTATGCCTCCAGAGGATAGATTTTTATCCCGTTTTCCAGGCCTCCGCTCCAATTCCTGTCCAGGATCCACCCCATGACCGGCTGCAGCACCATGGGACCGATCATGACCCCCATGTTGCAGACGCCGGACACGGTCCCTGTGAGAGAAGGGGGTACCGATTCCTTGACAAAGGCAAAACCGATGATCATGGCGCCCGATGCGAAACCCACAATGGAGACGAGCACGCTCAGGAGCCATATCGGCCACTGGGGCATGAACAGGATCAGGCCCCACCCTGCACAGGCGACAAAGCAGCCTGCCGCATACAGGGGCTTCCTCCGGCCGATCCTGTCCGACATCGCCCCAAACACCGGCCCCCCGAAGGCCCAGGCAATCAATAGAACAGAGGTCAGCGCGGCGCTCTCGGCAGGCGAAAGTCCATAATGGGTTGATAGAAACGGGACCCCCCAGAGGCCCGAAAAGGCCAGGACGGGCCCTGCCATGCCAGCCGGCGCAATGGACAGGAGCCAGGTGTTCTTATAATGAAATACTTTCAGCAAACCGGCAAATACGGATGCGCCATCATCCGGCCGGATATTGGCGGAGGGGATGAAACTGGCATACCCCCGTTCGGACGGATCATCCCGTACCAGGATCCAGAGGGCAACAGCGATGGCAAGGGATATGCCCGCCGAGGCCAGCATCACCGGTCGCCACCCGAAAAGGTCCACCAGGATCCGCAATGGCACACCCGCGGACACGGCCCCGACAACGCCGCAGAAGAGGCCCAAGCCGCTGGTCATGGCAAACCGCTGGGGCGGAAACCAGTGCATGGAGAGCTTGAGCAGTGAAACCCAGGCCACGCCAACCGCCCCCCCTATCAGCAGGCGTCCGACATTGGCAAAGATGATGGCAGGGGCCGCGGCAAAGAGAAACGCCCCTAAACACGCGGTAAACGCCCCGGCAGTGAGTAGTCTTTTGGCTCCCCAGGAATCGGCGAGGATCCCTGTGGGGATCTGCATGGCGACATAGCTGTAAAAGTAGAATGCGGAAAGGTTGCCTAAGGAGGCGGCGCCGATATTGAAGTCGGCCATCAGGTGGTCTGTCATCACTGCCGGCGCCACCCTCTGGTAAAAGCCGCTCAGGTAAAAGGCGGCCCCCAACCCCCAGACGACCCAGGAGAGATAGGCGGGCGGATACTTTTTAGGGTCGGTCATGACAGATGGCCCTGATCACGATTTTCACCCCTTTCTCCCGGGGCCGCTTGTTTCGATGCAGGGAGGTATATATTAAATGTACTTCCTTTGCCAATCTCACTGCTCACATCCATGATCCCGCCATGATTCCGGATGATCCCATAGGCGGCGGCCAAGCCGAGACCTACTCCCTGTCCCACGGTTTTGGTGGTAAAGAAAGGCTCAAATATTTTTTCAAGGGTCCCGGCGTCCATCCCCACACCCGTGTCCCTGACGGTTATTCTCACATACCTGCCGGGGTCTACTCCATATGAACTCACCAATTCGCTGCCAAGCCGTGTGTTTTTCGTCTCTAAGAACACCTCCCCGCCGTCAGGCATGGCCTGGCATGCGTTGATATACAGGCTCATCAGGACCTGCTCGATCTGCATCGGATCCACTTCCACCATCGGGATGTCCTCCTGGTAAGCGGCATGAAGGAAAATTCCCTTCTTGGTTCGGGCAAACAAGTCCTCAGTTTGCTTCAGCAGTTCATTGAGATCGGTCGGTTCAGGCCGATGCTTTCCCTCCCTCGCGAAGGCCAGGAGGTACCGGGTCATCTCCGCCCCTTTCTGCACATATGTCTCAATGCTCTTTAATCTTTCGTAATCAGGGTTTTCCCGATCCTTTCCGTACAGGACCAGCGACGCATTCGCCTGGATGACCATCAACAGATTGTTGAATTCATGAGCGATGCCTCCTGCCAGGGTGCCGATGGACGCCATCCGCTGAGCTTGTTGAAAATGCATTTCAAGCCGCCTCTTCCCGGTAATGTCTCTCACGAAATTGAGCACTGCAGGCTTCTCCTCCCACTGGATGGGAACGGCATTCAGTTCCGCCCATAGCTCCTCGTATGACCGGTGCAGTATTCTGAAGGAATAGGAGTCGGAAAATTCCTCGCCCGCTAAAGCCCGTTGAATTCTTTCGCTTACCGCATCCCTCTCATCAGGATGGACGCGATCGAGGAAAGGGATCTCAGCCGGGTCTCCCTGGCCGATGCCAAACATCTCAACGGCACGCATGTTGGGGAATTTGATCACACCTCCCTGCAAGACAAATATCCCATCATTGGCATTCTCAAAGAGGAGCCGATACCGCTCCTCGCTCTTCTTTAGGGCCATTTCAGCCCGTTTCTGATCGGTTACATTGTTCAGGATAACGATGACCTTCCCATCATGCCCGGGGATGGGTTGCACATCCATCGTCACCTGATACCCATTCAATGTCAGCGGATCTTCTTCAGGCACCCGTTTGGCACGTCTACGTCCGGCCTCAAGAAATTGCCTGATCCGTAACCGATCATCTTTCGCAAACAGATCCGGAAAATGACGTCCCAGCATATCCTCTTCGGGCAACCCCGTCAGAAAGGATGCGCCTCGATTGGCATAGACAATTCTTCCGTCGGAAGCAATATCGAAAATCCCCTCATCCATCTGCTCCAATATGACTTCGAAATGCTTCATGCCTGAAAGGAGTTCCCTGGTGATGCCCCGCTGTCTCATTGCTTCCGGCCCCAGCGTCTTCTCCGCCACCAGTTGGGATGGGATATCCGAAGATGGCCCCAGCACACCCAGGATCTCCTTGGCCAGCTGTTCAAGAGGCCCTTTGGCGATGCTTGCATTGACGCCCAATGCCTCAATCCCGCCGACATCTTCCATGGCTGTTGCAGAAAGGCTGACAATATAGGTCTTTTTCAGGTTCTCCATCTTGCGCAGTATTTTGCACAGACGCTTTCCGTCGATATTGGGCATGACCATGTCGACGAATATGACATCGGGTGTGAAGACCTCCAGGACGTCCAGGGCCGAAAGCCCGTCCTCCGCTGTCGACACCTGATGCCCCTCTTTTGTCAGGAGGTCTTTAATCACCTCCAGGATGAAGCGGTCGTTATCGACCAGGAGTATTTTTTTCATGACACGTACCCTTGGGCCTGGTCAGGCCGTCAGCCCCATCTTTCCCGGATTCAGGATATTGTTGGGATCAAAGAGCCGCTTGATCCGGGCCATGACGTCCATTTCCACCGGGTCGTGTTCGAGCGTCATGAAGGGGGCCTTCGAGAGGCCGATGCCATGTTCTCCGGTGAGCGTGCCCCCTAACCCGCACGTGAGCCTGAATATCTCGTCCACTGCCGTCCCTGCCCGGCGCACCTGGTCCGGATCAGCGCCGTCGTACATGATTTTGGGATGGAGGTTGCCGTCGCCTGCATGGCCGAATATGACAAAAGGGAGATGATGCTTCCGGACAATAGCCGAAATGCCGGTCAGGAGGTCGGGGACCCTGGAGATGGGGACCGCCACATCCTCCGAGACGTTGTTGGTCCGAAGCTGAGCTGCAACGCTGCTGACAGACCTTCGAACGGACCAGAGGGCCTCCGCACCTTCCTGAGTGTCCACGGTTTGTATATGGGTCGCACGGTTTTTCTCGAAAACCGAGACCACTTTATCCATCTGATAAGCGGTTTCGGCCTCGGTGTAGCCATCGGTCTCCACCAGGATAATGGCCATGGCATCGGGGATGTCCATGTCTCCATGTTCCCGAAGGACCTTGATGGTATTTTCGTCAAGGATCTCAAGGACGCTCGGGATGATGCCGGAATGCATAATGTCCGTAACCGCCTGCCCTGCATGCTCCAGACGGGCGAACCGGGCCAGCCCTGTGCTGGAGGCCGTCGGCTTCGGATTGATCTTCAGGATAATCTCCGTGACCACCCCGATCGTCCCCTCCGATCCTACAAACAGGCGTGTCAGGTCATAACCGGAGACGGATTTCATGCAGGATGACCCGGTCCGCAGGATGCGTCCGTCCGGCAGGACCACCTCCAGACCCAGGACGTAATCCCGCGTCACCCCGTATTTGGCGCCCCGGATCCCTCCGGCATTGGTGGCCACGTTCCCACCGATGGTGCAGGCCTTGCCGCTGGCAGGGTCCGGGGGGAAGAAAAACCCATGCGGGGACAGGGCCTTCTGCAGGTCGGCATATACCACGCCCGGCTGGAGGACTGCAAGACGGTCGGGAATCCGGATATCCACAATCCGGTTCATCCGGCACAGATCCATGACAAGTCCCCCCAATGCCGGAACCGCAGAACCGGCCAGGCCGGTTCCGGCCCCACGGGGTATCACCGGAAACCCGGCCTCATTGGCCAGGATCAGTATTCGGGAGACCTGCTCGGTATTGGCAGGCCACACAGCGGCCTCGGGTCGATGGTCGTTGTCTGAAGCATCGTAGGAATAGGCGACCCGGTCGATGAGATCGTCCGTAAAGTTTTCCGGACCGACAATGTCGATCAGGGACCTTTTAACGCCGTCGTCCATCTTCTGCAGTTGACTCAATGAATTCTCCTGAAGGATTTCAAATTTTGTGCGGGTTGAATCGCTTATTTCGCGAGGGCGCGGCGAATGAGCTGGGTGATATCGAGGACATCGAGGGGGACCTTGTTCCGGCGGACATAGGTCATCATAGTCCGAACGCATTGCTGGCACGAAGTCACCACCGCATCCGCGCCCGTGCCCAGGATCTCCTGTATCTTCTGTTCCGCAATCCGGGCAGATAGTTTGGCATCCACCATCTCCAGATTGCCCCCGCCCCCGCAGCAGACGCAGTTCTCGCGGTTATGAGGGAGTTCCACGAACCGGATGCCCGGAATGGCGCGAATCACCTCCCTCGGTTCGTCAAACACCCGGGTCCCCCGGCCCAGATCACAGGGATCATGGTATGTGACGGTCAGATCCAGTTCCTTAAGGGG
This sequence comes from Candidatus Desulfacyla sp., assembly GCA_046484725.1. GTDB lineage: Bacteria > Desulfobacterota > DSM-4660 > Desulfatiglandales > Desulfatiglandaceae > AUK324. Next base: position 11,204 of record JAWOIH010000412.1, read on the forward strand.
AACGCGGTCGTTTTTAATCAGATCGATCAAAAACTGGCTGGCATGGGAGATCTTGAATTCACCGGGATAATGCTCATGCCACGTGGCATAACAGGAGGGGCATGCAAAGAGGATCTCCGTGGCGCCCTTCTCCCGAATCACCGAGAGGTTGTGCTCCATGAACTCCTGAAACATATCCTTCAACCCGGCCCCCAGCATGGGAAACCCGCAACACCACTCCGCCTCCCCCAGCAAGGTGAAATCCACCCCGCTCCGGTCCAGGATCTCCGCAAGGGCCATGGGAATCTTCTGGGCCAAGGGAAAATAGGCGGCCGTACATCCCGTGAAATAGACGACATCGGCCTTTTCCCGGATATATCCGTCGTCCGGGGGCTCGTCCATATCCTCGACCCAGTCGGCCCGTTCCTCATTGTCCTCTCCGAAGACATTGTGCGCCTCGCCCAGGTTGTCCCGGATCATGTCGATCTTCTTGGGATAGTGCCCTGAATGGACCATATCCTGGCGGAGCGACAACCAGAGGTCCTTGAGATGGATGCCGACCGGACAGACCTCCTGGCAGTTGCCGCAGAGAGTACATCGAAAGACCGTGTCGCTGAAACGATCCAACACCTCCCCTCCGGGGGGCTTCCGGCTGAACACCCTGCGAAACAGCCCCCCCCTCCCTTTCAATACCTGGTTGAGCCCTCTTCTGAAAGAATATCTTTCAGGGGAATGTTCGTAGCACCGGGAAGGGAAAAGTCAGTATAAGCGGATGAATCTCTGACATCTATGAGCATCTGGGAGGGGTCTTTGTTGATC
>JAWOIH010000472.1:0-4339 GCA_046484725.1 Candidatus Desulfacyla sp.
TGAGTATGTGGAGCGCTATGTGATTCCGAAGAGGTCCCTCACGGGGGAGAGCACCGAGCGGGTGGACACACGGGTCCTTCAGGTGGTTTACAGCTTCCCGAGAGCAAAACTCCCCGTCTATGCAGGCCAGCAGGTGGACGTTTACATCGAGGATCGGACCCCGAAAGAAACTGAGGGAAAAAATTGAGGGATTAATGGATTGAGGAATTGAGGAATTGAGGAATTGACGGGTGCAGGGATTATGGTTTTGTGGCGTTGTGGGAGATATGGCTCCCTTTTCTTTATCGCGATGATTCTGGCAGGGGCATGTGCGCCGGTAGGCCCCGATTACCATAAGGCGGATCCCCCCGTGCCTTTGTGCTTCGGGTCTCTGGAGCCGGGGATTTGCACAGGAGAACAGCCGGACAAACAGTTCCTCAGCTCCTGGTGGGAAGAGCTCCAGGACCCTGTCCTGGACCAGTTGATCGCAGCTGCCATCGAGAGCAACCTGGACGTGCGCATCGCCAGGGCACGGGTGCAACAGGCACGGGCCCTGGCGGGGATCAGCACTGCCCGGCTGTTGCCCGAGGGAGGCCCCCAGGCGTCCTACGATGTCTACCGCCGCTCCGATGCCGCGGCGCCGGTCCAGGGCGACGGCACGAGCCCCACGACCTACCGGCGGCGGGGGGAACTCTATGAAGCAGGGTTTGACGCCTCCTGGGAGATCGACATCTTTGGAGGTATCCGACGAGAGATCGAGGCAGCGGACGCAGACCTGGATGCATCCGAAGAGGCCCTTCGCGACGTCCTCGTGACCCTGCAGGCAGAGGTGGCGCGGAACTATATGGAACTGAGGGGACAGCAGTTGCGCATGGAGATTGCGAAAAGGGAGCTGGAATCCAGAAAGACCAATGAGATTATCAGCGAATCGCGTTTCAAGGCAGGTCTGGTGAATCACCTTGAAGTGGCAAGGGCCCAGGGAGAGGTCGCCGTGGCCGAATCGAGAATCCCTTCCCTGGAAAATGCCATCCTGGCAGCGGTGCATCGTCTGGGGGTCCTTCTCGGTCGGGATCCCACGAGCCTTGTAACAGAGCTTTCCCAGACAGCCGCCCTCCCTGAAATTCCCGATAACCTTCGAGCGGGTCTCCCCTCGGAGCTTCTCCGGCAGAGGCCTGACATTCGAAAGGCCGAGCGGGAGGTGGCCGCGGCCACGGCGAGGATCGGGGTCTCTACGGCCGACCTGTTCCCACGATTCTCCCTGACGGGATATTTTGGATATCTGGACGACGATCTGGAGAGCCTTTCCTGGCGTTCGGGCCACTTCTGGGGAATAGGCCCATCGGTTCGATGGCCCATCCTGAACTTCAAACGCATTCTCTCGGCCATCGAGGCCAGCGAGGCCCTGCGTGATGAGAGCCTGTCACGATACGAAAAAACCGTGCTCCTTTCCCTGGAAGAGGTGGAAAACGCCCTCGTTATCCTCTCCAGGGAGAAGCGGAGGGCCGAGTCTCTGGGCGTCGCCGTGCAGGCGAATGACGAGGCCCTGAAGCTGGCGCGAGAGCTCTATACTGCAGGCGCAGAGAGCTACCTTGCCATCCTGGATGCCGAGAGCGCCCTCTTTACCGCCCGGGATGAACTGGCCCGGAGCCGACTGAACCGGGCGATCGGGTTCGTCTCGCTGTATAAAGCCCTCGGAGGGGGGTGGCAGGACATGGAACCGCGACCGGAGGGGGAGAGGTGGCAGGGCGAAAAAAATCTTTCCAACATCGCGGCGCAGCCGGGAGGATGATGCCATGGGACTATCTGTCGGAAGACAGGCGCCTGATTTCAAGGGTGCTGCCTACGATAACGGTTCGATCAGAGATATTGCCCTTCAGGATTACAGGGGCCGCTGGGCGGTCCTTTTCTTCTACCCAGCGGACTTCACCTGTGTGTGACCGACAGAACTGGCGGCAGTTGCCGCCAAGTACCCGGCCTTTCAGGAACTGGACACTGCGGTCCTGGCCATCAGCGTCGACAGCCTGGATAGCCACAGAAAGTGGCAGGAAACGGAGTTGTCAAAAATGATCCCCGGCGGCATCCGGTTTCCCATGGTCTCGGATCCGGGCGGGGAGATCGGAAGACGTTACGGCGTCTATGACGGACATGCTGCGACAGATCAGCGGGGTCGCTTTATTATAGACCCGGATGGGGTAATACAGACCCTAGAGATTACGTGCGACATTCTGGGCCGGAACATCGCCGAGATCTTGAGGCAGTTGCGGGCCTTGCAGCATCACCGGGACACCGGCGAACTCATGCCCTGCGGCTGGGAACCGGGAAAACCCACGTTGCCGGGTAAGGATGAGGCCCCCCGAATCTTTGGAAAGGTGTGGAAAACCTGGAAACTGAGAAACGCCTTTTAGCCGCTTCATACAAATTCAAGGGAGGAGGAATCACTCTTTTATGACATAGCGGGACATCCAACGTGCAGCGTATCAGGCATAAGGCAGAGGGGAACAAGGCGGCTGCCTGACGACGGAGATCAGGGAACCACCCCGATAACGCTTGCATCTGGGTTCAATTTCCAAACATGGGGCCATCGGGACCCAGGTGGCAGGAGTAGCAGCCAAAACCCTCGCGACTGATGAGACTGAAAGATTTGAGCCCCAGGGCCTCTGACATCGCCGGCACCAGCTGTTCCAATTTCAGCCGGGTGGTGTCCGGATGTTTTTCGAATTCGGGTCCCAGCAGCACCGCTCCGCTGAGCCGGGGGAGGTGATCGGTGGGCATGCGGAAGATACCCTTCTCGGCGTTCCGCCCGTGGCACAGCGTACAGTCTATCTCTGCATAGCGATCGGGCCGCCAAAGGCGAAATACGGCGCCTGCGCGAGGGACGATTTCCGTCCTCATATGTATTTTCCGCTGGTTGAAAGTCATTTCCTCCCAGGTGAGGGGTTTTCCATCGGGACCGGCGGTGCCAACCGGCTTGGGATAACAGCCGTGCAAAGTCATTGAAGCCAGCCCGAAAAAAGCAACAAAGAGGATGATGCGGTGTTTCATGAGGACTCCCCTCGTTTCAAGTTGCTGCCGAATAAGACCCGCAAGCCATGGTGCAGGCTGCTTTCCAGCCTTTAAGATACAGACTGCAGGGTCCTATCACCTGCTGAGAGGAGTACACGAAACCCGTCGGATTGTCAAGAACGCCCCCTTCTGGTCCCCCATCCGAACGATATTAGTGTCGTGGCCATATTTGACCATTCGTCATATATGATCACTATTTCACCTCAAACCAGACCCCTCCGCCACCTTTGGATTCTTACTATTCATTTCCACATCAATAAGTTGAATCAAATAAGCCTGCACGGATCCAGCCTGGCACGAAGCTTGGATATATTTCAATAAGCGCAATACGGATGGCCTTAAATTCCAACAAATGCAAAATACCGGATTTGTCCGAAAAGGCGTGGCGACTATCTCGCTTCCTTTATCAACAACCTCATTAATTGGGATTTCGTCAATACCCACCTGGTATAGAGGAATTGTCCAACCTGGTATGGGAGTAATACAGACGAAAAGCCAAAAACGTATGAAAGGTGACTTTGACCATGGATAGAATAACAATGGATATATTGAAGCAAGCGTTTCTGAACGCCCATTCCGGCTGGTGTGTCTCGCTGTTTATGCCAACGCACCGGTCGGGTCGGGACACGGAACAGGATCCGATTCGATTCAAGAACTTGATTCGGGAGGCGGAAGAACGCCTCACGGCAAAAGGTTTACGCGCTTCGGACGTACAGGAGTTGCTCAAAGAGCCGCGGCGGTTGTTGCAGGATCGGGATTTCTGGCAGCGGCAGAGCGATGGCCTGGCGGTATTTTTTTCCGCAGAGACATTACACTATTTCAGACTGCCGATGGCCCTCAAGGAACTGGCGATGATTTCCCATCGTTTTCATATCAAACCGCTGCTTCCCATTTTAGCCGGCGACGGCCTTTTCTACATCCTGGCCCTCAGTCAAAACCAGATTCGGCTGCTGGAAGGCACACGGCATACGGTGGATGAGATCGAGCTGGAGGCTGTAGCCCAAAGCCTCTCGGAAGCCTTTCCGGAGGTATCCACAGAGAAGCAATTGCAGTTTCATACGGGCACGTCATCGGGAACAGGAAGCCGCGCGGCAATGTTTCACGGGCATGACGTCAGTAACAAAGGCAAGGACATGATACTTCAGTGGTTTCGCATGATCGACAGAAAACTGCGCGGCTTGTTGTCAGACGGACCATCACCACTGATCCTGGCCGGGGTCGATTCGCTTTTTCCCATTTACCGGGAGGCGAATACCTATCCGCACTTGCTGGAAGAGGGATTCCGGGAAATCCCGAG
>JAWOIH010000093.1:0-4518 GCA_046484725.1 Candidatus Desulfacyla sp.
CCTGATTCTTGCCCAAATCCGCCAAGCCTTAAATGACCGGATTTGGTGCCTATTTGTGAAAATTTTAATTAGTTAGTTTTTCAAATAGTTAAGGTTTGATTTATAATCAAACGCCGTACAAGATGTCAATAAAAAAAAGCCGGGGTAATTCACAACTTTTTTTGTTGACAATTCTCTGCCTCCGTGATCCTAATCGGACGCGCTTCTGTGGGGCGTCAAGGGGCCTGCCAGAGACATTAACCGGTTTAATTAAGGGAGATTTTTTAAATAGTGCACCCTCGTGTGATCATCGCTGCGCTGAAGGGAGGGTCCGGGAAGACCATCCTGTCATTGGGCCTTGTTGCCGCATGGAGGGAAAAGGGTTTCAGAGTCGCTCCCTTTAAAAAAGGGCCGGATTTTATTGATGCCGGTTGGCTCGCCTTTGCTGCAGGCCGGCCGTGTTATAATCTGGATCCTTTCTTGATGAATGAAGATCAGATCCTGGCGTCTTTTCTATCCCGCTCAGACGATTCGGACCTCTCCCTGATCGAAGGGAACAGGGGGCTATACGATGGACTCGATTTAGATGGCTCATCCAGTACGGCAGGTCTGGCCAAGCTCCTTTGTGCGCCGGTCCTGATTATTCTGGATGTGTCCATGTCAACCCGCACCATGGCAGCCGTTGTCAAGGGGTGCCAGACCTTCGACCCGGGCGTGCATATCGCAGGGGCTATTTTGAACAGGGTTGCGGGGCAACGGCAGGAGATGTTGATCACGGCAGCCATTGAAAAATACTGTGGGGTGCCTGTGGTCGGTTCGGTTCCTAAGTTGAAGGAAAATCTTTTCCCGGAGCGACACATGGGCCTTGTCCCTTTTCAGGAGCGCGATCAGGCCGAAAAGGCTGTTTCATGGGCCAGGAAGATTGTTCAAGATCATCTCCGGTTAGATCAGATCTGGGAGATTGCCAACCGCTCTCAGGATCATGGCATCATGATGCCACAAGAGGCGGCATCAGAATCAAAGACGGTGCTGGATGGTTCATTTCCACGAATTGGCTTCATCAGAGACCGGGCATTCTGGTTCTATTACCCGGAGAATCTGGAGCAGTTGGAGCGCATGGGGGCCGTGATGGTGGAGGTGGATGCCATATCCTCACCGGAACTGCCGCCCTTGGACGCCCTGTATATCGGGGGGGGATTCCCTGAGACCCAGGCCCAAGGCCTTGCGGAGAATCGAGGTTTCAGAAAGAGCCTGAAAGAGGAAATCGAAAAAGGACTCCCGGTTTATGCGGAGTGCGGAGGGTTTATGTATTTAGGGGAGCGACTCTTAGTGGGTAACCGGTCTTACCCAATGGTTGGAGCCCTCCCGGTGGAATTTGTTCTTCAAAAAAGGCCTCAGGGCCACGGTTACACGGTCCTGAAAGTCGCCGAGCCCAACCTGTATTATAATGTGGGCGACGAGTTAAGAGGCCATGAATTCCACTACTCCCGGCCTGTGTTTACTGGAGAAACGGGCCTGAAATTCGCCTTTAAGGTGAACCGAGGCCGGGGGATTGACGGCCTGAGAGACGGCGTTTGCAGAAAGAATATCCTGGCAACCTACACCCATGTGCATGCGGCGGGCAATCGGAGTTGGGCGAAAGGTCTTTTTGGGGCCGCCCTTTCGCACAAAAAACCGGATAAATTTTTAAAAGTGGGAAAAGAATATTTGACAACACAATAATTGGGAATTATAGTCATAAACTTACGTCTAAAGGGTTGACAGGGATCTCAGAAGATGGTACGGGATACGACATCTTAATCAAGAAAGGGAGGTTTTGGGTTATGCCAACAGTAGAGTTTGAGGGGAATACCTACAGTGTTGATGAAGACGGCTTCATTGACGATTTCAACAACTGGAATGAGGCATGGATGAGCTATGTGAAGACGACGGAAGGTATTGAGGAACTGACCGACGAGCACAAGAAGGTGGTCGATGTTCTTCAGGACTATTACAAGAAGAACGGGATCGCCCCTATGGTCAGGATTCTTTCCAAGGTAACCGGATACAAGCTGAAATACATCTATGAGTTGTTTCCCTCGGGACCGGGCAAGGGCGCCTGTAAGATGGCCGGCCTTCCGAAACCCACGGGTTGCGTCTGATTCCATAACGAACAGGATTATTTCCCCGCCGAAAAAAGGCGCAAGAGATATCTCAATAAGAGGTGTCTTTTGCGCCTTTTCCACACCAACCTGAAGGGCCCTATCTTTCCGGAACGCGAATTCCTTTAGGAGGTCTTGCTTCGAAGCGGCTTTCCCGCGAGCGGATTGTAGAGCTTGGTAATGGCGAACTTCATGACATCCAGGCTCTTCAAATTAAAAATGATATCAGCCAGCGTGACCTGAGCCTGTTCCGGAAGCACACACGCATTTGAGGAATCAAATTCGAGATCAGGAAAACTCTTTTGAAGTTTCTTCTGGTCTTTTTGGCTCATGGCCACCTGGACAGCCTTTTTACCATTGATTTCCTGAATGTGCTCTCCCAGGCCCAGTTCTTCCATCTTTTTCTGTTGTTCTGGATCCAAAAAGAGATTGATACAGTAATCTGCCATTTATGTAATTACCTCCTCTCTTCCCACGTTAAGATTATCTTATTAGTGACGCGTGTCCATTTGTTATACCTATACATACGGATTTTTTTATTGTCAAGCCGTTTTAGCCCTTTCTTGTCGCCGGGAGGAAGAATCCCGAGCCTTTTTCCGCCATGAGTGGTTACCCTCCATTTGACTATTTTTGGCGGCCGCTCTATAACCGATCGTACGAATCTTAAAAACATGGCGGGACTTGCAGATGTCGACGCGATCCTAATTCTCGGGGGTTCCAGCTCAATGCAGTTTCAAAATCAAATTCGGAATCAATACAATAAATGCGATACACCGGAGAATACGGTAAGCCGCATTCAGCAGGGTTTCAAGCGCCTGGGGCTCGAGCCCGAATATGCCGGCGTCAGGGTTTCGGATTTCCTCTTCTGGGGAAGGGTCTGGATCGACTCCCTCCAGGTCGTATGCGAGGGCAAGGGCATCTCCCCCAGACTGGCTGAGGCAAGCGCCTACGCGGAATTGACCGAACGGCTGAGCGCCGGCCTGTACTACCCGGTGTTTGAAGAACAGGTCCGATTTCATCTGCCGGGGATCTACGGCCCCGATACCGTCCGTTTTTTGAATTACGAATGGATGGAGGGGTATGTCCGGGCTCACCAGGCAGAATTGGACAGGGCCGTGACCGTCGAGGAACTGCTCCGAAGGGAAGGCCACCTGCAAAGCGCGGATTTGGCTGAGATCAGAGACTGCGAGATGGCAAGCCACTGGGTGGACGGCTATTCTCTCCTTCGAGAAGAGATGGTGAAAGTCCCTGTTAAATTAGTGGCCTACATCCACGGTTCCAACGGGATGGCTGCCGGAAACACCATCGAAGAGGCCATGATCCAGGCAAGCTGCGAAATCCTGGAGCGATATGCGCAGATCAGCATTGTCAAACCGGAGAAGATCGTCCCGTCCATTGACACCGGCACGGTGGACCTCGATCTGATCCACCGGATGGTCGCGTTTTATGCCCGATTCAATGTCGGCGTTACCCTGAAAGACCTTTCTTTTGACGGCATGCTGCCGGTCATCGGGGTATTCTATACCAACCGGAACCTCCCCCAGGACCGGCTGGAACACAGATCCCTGATCGCCGGTGCGTCCTTCACCCTGGAGGAGGCCCTCACCCGCTGCTTTACCGAAGGGATGCAGGGGAAGAAGTCCCTTCTTTCTTCACGGCCCCAGTTTGACAGGCCGGTGGTCCCCCGGTCCCAGGTCAAAGACTACTATACCCTGATGCGATGCGGGGTCTCGCCGACCGATATCTCCTTTTTAGATGAGGGGAAGATGACGGGCTTCCGTCCGTGGCGGAAGAAAGACATCCTGGAGGAGATCGAGGCGCTCAAAGAGATCGTCAGTGGGTTCGGCACAGACTGCATCGTCCTGAATCACACCCATCCGGTCCTGGAATTTCCGGTGGTCCGGGTGGTCATTCCCGGGATCTCCGATTTCCTCCCCTTCCTCCCTCCGACCATCCTGACCGACGACAAGACCAAACCCGCCACGGCCTGGAAAGGGGAGACCTTCCGGAGGGTCATGGAGAGTTTTTTCGCTCACTGATGATCCCCGTTGACGGACGCCGTTTTATACAGCGACGGCCTTCGCCCCGGCAGGAAATAACGCATTCGGTGGGTTCTCACATCCTGGAGGATCTCATCTTTGAGTTCAGCATAGAGGATGTGTTCTTTCATGCCCACATACTGCGCTAATACCCGGCCGTCCGGCCCGAAGACCACGGCAACCCCCGGAAACGTGATCCCGTCTCCGCAGGGCCCTACCTGGTTGCACGCCACCACAAAGAGCCCGTTATCAAAGGCCCTGGCCGGCAGATGCCTCATCCAGCTTTCCAGTTTTTCCCCGTGCGTCCCCCTCGGGGAGGCGTGGGGGATGAAGACAATATCCGCCCCCATGAGTGCCAT
>JAWOIH010000110.1:0-4942 GCA_046484725.1 Candidatus Desulfacyla sp.
GGCCATGCTGTCCGAACGGATAAAGGCCATCTGTGAGAACATCGCCAGAGGCATGCGTGGCCGGGCCGACGTTCAGCTCAGCCTCGGAGCCCCGCCTTTGATCAACGACAGGGGGATCACCGACAAACTCAAAAAGGCGGCTGTCGAAATTATGGGGGAGGGCTCCGTTGCCGAAATTCCCGAGCCCACCATGGCAGGCGAGGACATGGCCGTTTTCCTTGAAAAGGTTCCAGGGACCTTTTTCTTCCTTCCCTCTCTATTCGGTGAGAGCAAGGATCACCCCCACCATCACCCGAAATTCGACCTTGACGAAGAGGTGTTTTGGATCGGCTCCGCCGTCATGGCCCATTTTGCACTTACATGGCAGTAGGCCGGGCACTCCTGTGAACCGTTGCTGCTTCTTACCCGAAAAGGAGCTTGGGAAACCAGGTTACCAATTCGGGGAACACTATACACAAAGCAAGGCAAGTCAGTTGAGTTAACACAAAAGGCATTATGGAACCATAAATATCGTTCATGGTAACTTCCTTGGGAGCGATCCCCTTCATCATGAACAACATTGTGCCAAAGGGCGGCGTCAGGTAGCCAGTTTGTGTATTTATAGCGTAAAGAACACCCAGCCAAAGAGGGTCAAAGCCGTAAAGAGGAAGAATTGGAAGAAGGATCGGAAGGGTGATCATCAATATACTCCAGGCATCGATGACAAGACCCAGCAGGAACCAGACAACCTGAATGGATATCAGCATGGCCCACCAGCCTATCTCATATGTCTCGACCAGCCTGATAACCATCCTCGATGCACCCAGGCCCATGTATACGGCCGCAAATGCCTGGGCGGTAAAGAGGATCCACATCATGAAACCCTGAACCCGTATGGTAGAGTAGGCCACACTTTTAATCAGTTGCCAGTTCAGCCGTCCATGGATGGCGCTGCACACGAAAGCGCCAAAAGCCCCTACGGCGGCAGCCTCTGTTGGAGTGGCAATGCCGGTATAGATAGAACCAAGAACAGTGGTTATAAGGAAAAGCGGGAGAATTACTCCCTTAAGTGAAGCGATCTTGGCCCCCCAGTCGGATCTCTCTTCCAGGGGAATAGGCGGTCCCAAGGATGGGTTCAGATAGCATCTGATCAATATGTATCCGATGATCAGGCAAGAACAGAGCAGCCCGGCAACCATCCCTCCGGCAAAGAGCCCGCCTATGGATACCTGGGCGATAGTCCCGTAAAGCACCAATGCTATGCTGGGAGGGATCAACGGACCCAGGACCCCGCCGGCCAGGATACAACCTGTGGCAATTCTCTTGTCATATCCGCGTTTGAGCATGGCAGGAAGAGCCATGACACCCATCACCACCACTCCCGTGGAGGCTATGCCGGACATGGCGGCTATCAGCGTACAGGCAAAGACGGTACCAACTGCCAATCCTCCCTTGACGCCTCCCGACCACCGGTACATCATATCGAACAGGTCTTCCGCAACACCTGAACGTTCCAGCACAGTTGCCATCAGTACGAAAAGGGGAGCGGCCACCAGAGTTGTGGTGGACATCATGGAATAGGTTCTGGCAACAATGATAAAGAGAGACTCGGGGCCCCAGAATATAGAGGTAAAAACCGTGGCCAATCCTCCAAGAACAAAAGCAACGGGAAGACCTGAGGCCAGCAAAAGAAACATGCCGCCAAAAAGAAAAATTGAAATAATACCTATATCCACGGGATCACCTCAGTTTTCAGCAGGGGCTTTGGTATCAGCCGCGGTAGCGATCTCACGTCCGGTCAAGGCTAAAAAGGCATCTTTGATCGTCTTTGTCATTCCCTGGAGCAGCATGAAAAAAGCCGCAAGGGGTATGGTCCACTTGACAGGCCAGACAGCCGGGCCCCATGTACTGTCGGAGAATTCAAAAACTGAAAGGCTTTTCAATGCCCATGGCAAGCTTTTCCATAACAATACCCCCACAAAGGCATAGAACATGGTCCAGGTAATAAGGTCAATAATTGCCTGTGTGCGTTTGGAAAACCGCATATAGAAAACCTCAACATTTACAAAAGCATCATGTCGCAGGGCATAGGCTCCTCCCAGAACAAAGTGTGCGCCATAAAGCATACAGGAAGTCTCATGAGCCCATATGGTCGGCTTGTTGAATGCATACCTCATTACCACCTCGCACACCAGTACGAGCATTACAGGATAAACGAGAAAACTGACTATTTTACCCATCCAGTCATTCATGTTGTCAACAAATCTGATAAAACCAGTTAAAAAGTGCAATCCCCTCACCTCATTGGAAGCTTCGGTTGCTGAGAACCCTATAAAAAAAACCCCCTCCCCTGAAAAGAGAAGGGGGTGACTTTGTGGATCTTTGCTTTAATCTATGTACCCGTAGTCCCTCATGAACTGCTTGATTATCTCGATCGCCTTAATAACCCTTGGATCCTTCGCTCCCTGCTCAACAGCGATCTTGTCCAGGTAGGGCAAGGAAAACTCGTCGGTTATCCTTTTCACGTCCTTATCGCTGAATTCGATGTAAGTGGTTCCCCACTCTTTGAAGGACTTGTTGAACATCTCACGTTCCTGTATAGTCACGGCATCCATATAATCCGTGTTGAAAGCGCGGGTCGCTGTCTCTACGATCATCTGGATATCTTCAGGCAAAGCATCCCATGCCTTCTTGGATGCCCAGAGTTCCATCCCCTGAGGCACCTGCATCGCCGGGCCGATAAAATACGGGCACACCTCATAGAGTTTGAGGTCCCGATACAGCCACCATGCGGTACCACTGCCATCAAGGGTGCCTGTGGCGATGGCCATATAGGTCTCTGGGTGTGGGAGCATGACCGGAGAAGCCCCGAAATGTTCCATGGTGTCCGACATGGACCCGAAAAACCTCACCTTGAATCCTTTCAGTTCCTCAATCGAATTAATAGGCTTCTTGCTCCAGAAGTAGGTATTTCCCACGCTATGGCTGCCAAGGAATTTGATATCTCGTTCTTCCAGGGCCTCTGCTACCAGTTTATCAATCCCCCTATGATGGAATAATTCGTTGAATTCATCATTGCTTCGGGTAACAAAGGGAGGCATGTTAGGTGCCGATACCCAACCCATAGGTAGAGCCCCTCTAAAGAATAACGAGCTTGTATTGGATATCTGGATCATGTTGAACTGAAGAGCCTGATCTACTTCCCCATAATCTACCAGCTCCCCGGCATAATGCAGACTGATCTTCAGCCTGCCTCCGGACATCTTCTCTACCCTTTCGATAAAGGGTTTGATCGCGGATTCGACTGCAAGGGAACCAGGTGTATGGTGGCTCTGGAATTTCCAGTTGATAACCTTGGGCGCAGCTGCTGCTTCCGATGAAGAACCACCGATGACGATCAAACTTAGGACAATTGCCAAAGCCATTCCTAATAAAACAAATCTTCCCCGTTTCATCAAGACCACCTCCTTAAGATTCTTGAGCCAATTTCAAAAGACCCGGGCTTAGCGGGAATTTTTCCAAAAATTAGCCAGAAAAAATCAGCAATTTCCGGTTTCGCTACCGTACACATTATTTAAGACATAGTATTGATTCATAATTTTTATCATTATGATTGTTTTAGCTGATAACATGAATGCAAGTCATCAGGTATGGGTAAGCTCAGCAATGGGATCGGCAGCCCCCGCACGGCCAGATAGGTCAACAACCTGAGGCCAAGCTGGAACAGGCTCAAGTCACATCGATCCGATCGATGGATGTGTTTGTACAAACCGGTCGCCAAAGCCAAGATACCAAAAAAAAATGATCCATAAATACGCCAGGCAACTGGCCGCCATCAGCCGGGTTAACCGCCGGGGGCAAGACAGATGACTCTTGTCGATGTTGAAGCCCCGGCTTTTCTGATCGCTGAAAAAGGTTTCGATCGTAAAGCGCATCGCATAATAATCGCACGCTTTGGACGCCGACAGGAAATTGGTCACCAGGAAGATGGGCTCGTTGTGCTCGCTGCCCCACCAGGCCACCACCGTCACCGGTCCGTATTGTTTGCGGGTGAACCGGCAGTTTTTCAGCCCCTTGCAGTGGCCCTTGGGCAGCATTGCGGCCAGCATGTCGATCTGAAAGGGTTCGTCGTCGACAAAGATGGTAATATTGGATGACGTTCGGGATACATATTTCCAACCAAAATCGGTCAAGGTCTGTTGGAGGGTGGTGCCGTCAAACTCGCCATCGCCCAGGAAAATGACCCGACCGACGGGTTCGGGAATCAACGCACGCAGTTGGTGGACCAGCGCCACATGCGTGTCTTCGGGCAGATGGCCCTTTTTGCCCTTGACCACCTTGAAGACCAGCGGCAAGGCGCGGCCTTTGTAGATCAGGCTGATGAGCAAACAGATACAGCCCCGGCCGACCAGACTGCCGTCGATGGCCAGGACCATTTCTTCCAGATCCAGATGGGTCAACACACTGCGGATGAAAGGCAGAAAGTAAGTTTGTTCGGTTACCTTCTCGTTGATCAGCAGCCGTTTGAAGCGTTTTTCGGTGCTGGGCACTTTGACATCCTCGGGCACGTTGAGGGCAATTTGAGGCAGCTGCGTATCTTTGCCCAGAATGATGCCCGTGATCATTGCAGCCAGTGTGTTCATGTTTCGCCGCAGGTTGCCTTTCAGTTCGTCAGGGTAGAGACAGTGGACAAAATCGTTGACTTTTCTGTAGATGGTTTTGCAGTCGCTCATAAGGCCTCCATATGGTGAGAGATACCAGTGGAAGCCTACTATAGAAAATGACTCGGGAAATGTCCAGAAATATTATCCAAAATGATATTTGTGGGTTATGACTTAATCAAAACTGTACGGTAGCGAATGCGGGGTTAATTCTTTTGTCAATCTGGATGCCCAGTTTTTGCATCCGCGACCACAAGGTCGAGCGGTTGACGCTCAAAAGGGAGGCGGCACCGTTGGGCCCG
>JAWOIH010000232.1:0-10710 GCA_046484725.1 Candidatus Desulfacyla sp.
CGTTCGGGGAGACATAGCGCACAAAATCGAAGAATCCGATGACCTGGTCGCGCTCACCCTGTGTGAAGGCCTTGAACATATCCTGTACACTGGCGAAGCCCTTGCAGTTCTTGAATTCAACGGCACCGGCCTGCATCCAGATGCATGGATGGCTCGTCACTGCCCGCTTGTCCGGTTTGACCATCCAGACCTGCCCTCCCAGGACGGTGGGGATATCCGATCCGGTCCTCAGATCCTGACCGGCCCCTTTCCTGTAAGAAGACCCGAACCCGATCTCGCTTCTTCTCCCCTTCTTGATCTCTTCGCCCATTTTTCTCTCCTTTTCTTTAATCCCGTTGGTTGCGTCGGTTGCGTTGGTTGTTGCCGTAATATAGAGCAAGAGCTGTGCCGTTTACGGAGACCGGTTCTCGACAAAAATGCCAACCGGTTGATATCCCATGCAATTATCGGTAAACGGACCGGATTTTGCGTGACCGATGGGAAATCCCTTGGAATCCTTCAAGACAAGGAGCATGATGCGAAATTCAACATCCGGCGACAAACCATATCCCATTTTTTCCTATTCCAGCCAACTAATTTTGTGATTTCAAGAGGTTATATCAGTGTTGCGTTTTCCGACACACCTGTAGCGCTTTTCCACAGTGCACAGAAGCGATCTGTCGGCAATGATTCAGGCGGGTTTATGCGGAGAGGAATTATGAAGAAACAGGCTGAAACAGGGCCCCCATCATCTCGTGTGAAACTGGATGCGGGATACGGATACTCGATATGGATTGCCTGCTACGGGTTCATTCGATATTGGACGTTCGTCCTTTGAGGCGTTTCTGTCTGACACTTCTTTGGCATATGGATACGCCGGGGTGGTCCGATGCATGAAAATTCGGCCCAGGGATGCGTGAGATAGCTCTGATTAAAGGAGTTGCGCGAAATGATCTCCAGGCAGGCTTTCTATCACAGGTCATCCATTGTCGCCCTCCGACAGTCCCTCTGAAAGGTAGGCATACAGGTCGGTCACCTTCAGATCCAGTTCTGCAGTACTCTGGGCGCAGGAGAGATGGATGTGACACTTGGGGCAGGCGGTGATCAGCGTATTGGCCCCGGTCTGCAACGCCTCATCGAGTCGCTCGACGCGCATGGCCTTCGAACAGCTGGAGCACTCCATCCACGCGCTGGTGCCGCAACACATGGCATTTTCTCGGTTGCGCCCCATTTCCATGAGCCGAATATCCGGGATCAGGTTGAGCAGGTCCCGAGGCTGTTCATAGAGCCCCGCCCCCCTGCCCAGCCGGCACGGATCGTGATAGGTCAGCGCGCCGTTCAGGGAAGGTTTGAACGAAAGCCCGGAACCGGGCAGCTCCCGGGCCAGAAACTCGGTCATGTGAAGCGTTTTAAAAGGAAGGTCCCCGAAATATTTCGGATAATAATTTCTAAAGGTCGTATATCCTTCAGGGCAACTGAAGAGGACGGTCTTTGCCCCTGAGGAGGCGATCACCTCCATATTGTGTTCGGCCAATTTGCGGAAGGTCTCCTCATTTCCGCTCCACAAGGCATCATGCCCGCAGCAGCGTTCTTCGTTGCTGATCACCGGCGTAATCCCCATCTTGTTGAGGAGGGTGAGGATCCCCCGTGCGCTCTGGAGCGGCGAGATATTCAAATAGCTGAAGATGACGTCAAAATAGGGGAGACACCCCACAAAATAGAAATAATCCCCTTTGTCTGAAAAAGCCCCGGTCTGCCGGGCCCAGTCGGTCCTCTGCTGCCGGACCTCACCGGCCTGGAGCTCGGCAATGGACTGCATGATGCCGTGATGGCTCTCAAAGGGAAGGTTTCCGGTCCGGCGGGCCTTCTGCCGGAACGACCGGATGAATTCGGGGAAGTCGATCTCGACCGGACACCGGGTGCTGCACCGTGCACAGCTCAGACACGCCCATATCTCATGGACCCGGGAAAGATCTCCGTCCGGCTCCGACACGGCCCGTTTGATCATCTGACGGGGCGAAAAAGAAGGGAGCACGCGGCTCACAGGGCAACTCCCGGTACACACCCCGCATTCCATGCAATAATCGATCTGTTTCTGTGTAAGCTCCATGGTCTGTTCCGTCTTATGGGTGAAGTGATAATGACGAGAAAGGACTCTGCGACACATCCGAAACCGTCCACACGTGTCGCTCAATACCATGAAAGCGACCCCTGCTGCAAGCTAAAACCGGCAGGCCTCAACTCCCAAATCCGGCATGCAATTTTTGTCTTCCTGAGGTATGGGGCGGCGCCTGGCGAATCAATTCACCGATTGGCTGGGACCCAGCTTCTCCAGTATCCTTTCATACGCGACGTTGATCTCCAGGTCGGATCTGGCCAGGAGACCCGTGAGGTCTCCCCTGTCTCCCGAGACCACCATTTCACCGTCAATGGGTATCCGGCCCAGGAAGGGAACCCCCATCTCGGCGGCCATCAACTCGCCGCCGCCGGTCCCGAACATGGGCACGGTCTCACCGCAGCGGGGGCAGACAAGACCGCTCATGTTTTCAATGACCCCCAGGATCTTCATATTCACCTGGCGGCAGAAATTGATGGATTTTCGGACGTCCGCCAGGCTGATCTCTTGGGGGGTGGTCACAATAATCGCCTCTGCATCGGGGATCGTTTGGGCCACCGTCAACGGCTCATCTCCTGTCCCGGGGGGCGAATCCACCACCAGATAATCCAGGTCTCCCCACTCGATATCGGAGATGAACTGCCGGATGGCGCTGATCTTCATGGGCCCCCGCCAGATAACCGCCGTATCCTTATCACCCAGGATCATCTCCAGGGAGACAATCCCAAGGGTATCGGAGAACCGGTACGGCCTGACAACCCCCTCTTCAGTCAAATCAAATCCGCCCTGGACGTTCATGAGCCTTGCCACCGTCGGGCCGTGCAGGTCCACATCCAGGAGCCCGACCCGGCTGCCGTTGCGGCTCAAGCGGAGGGCAAGATAGCTGGCCACCGTGCTTTTTCCCACCCCCCCCTTGCCGCTCATCACCACTATCTTCCGGCCGACGCGCCCCAGATTGGCCTCGATCATCTTGTCCTGTTGGCCCCTCTCAAAGTCCCCGGGCGTATGGCATGCATTGTTTTCCATGTGTTATCGTTCCTTCCTTTTCTCGCCGGTTTCGCGTGATCCCTATGCCAAGAGGGTTTTTCCCTTGAACCCCAAAACCCCTTTTACCGCAAAAAAAGAGGCCCCCCGCACGACGCCACGGTCGCAATGGGAAGGCCTCTTTCAATCTTAACATGTCAGATATTACAGTTCAAGCCACGAATCCGAATAGAGCGTCTCACCCAAAATGACACGAGCTGTCTTGTAATAACCCAACAGTTCCTTAGAAAGGGCTCCCGCATCGATCGATTCTCCGTCCATGACCTTGTGGATGATCTCCACCACGTCGGGCCGTTTGCCCCGGGCGATGGCCACCAATTGATCATCGTAGGCATCAGCGATGCAGGAATACATCCCTTTCCGCTCCAGCATCACCATATAGGTCTGATTCAGGATCCCCCTGAGGTGATCCGGCGGCCCGTTGGAGATATTGGAGAGTCCGCAGGTGGACTTGACGCCGGGGAACATATCCTGAAGCATCTCTTGAAAGGCCAACAGGCTGAGTGCCTGGGGCTGTTGGATATTGACCGGGGTCACGATCCCGTCCACAAAGATGTCTTCATTGGGCACGCCCGCCTCATTGGCGGCGTATATCAGCTCCGCGGCCAGGGCGCCCCGCTCGTGCTCGTCCCTGGGGAGGCCTTCCGGCCCCCACATGAGGGCAATCATGCAGGCCTTGTACTTGACCGCCAGAGGGATCATCTTTTCATACCGCTCAGCCCGGCACATGATGGAATTGATAATGGCCTTGCCCTTGTGCACGGAAAGTCCCGCTTCCATGGCCTCGATGTTGGAGGTATCGAGACAAAGGGGGGGCGTGTCCCCAATGGCTTCCTGCACCGTCTTGACCACGAACTCCATCAACTCAGGTCCGCCCTTTCTGGCAGGACCGAGGTTGATGTCGATCCAGTCCACCCCCTTTTCCTTCTGGCGCTTGGCCTCTTCGGCAATGGGACCCGGATTTTTTTCCTTAAAGGCCTTGCCGATCACCGTGCTGATGACATTTAAATTTTCACCAATCAATAACATGGGCACACTCCCCCTTCTTCTGGTATGTTCCGAGACCAAGGTCTCATATTGTCTGTTGGGCCGGCGGAGCTTGCGGCCACCCGGCACGGCAAGCTCCGAATCGTGGCCCCCAATCTATTTTGCCATATCCTTCAGGTACTTGGGTATTAAAGAGGCGTCCCTGGGCCCGATAAGAATTTCCCAGTCAGGCAGTTCCTCTTCCATCTCGCCGCTGATGGAGGCGGCGTAGCCGGGGATAATAATCTTCCTGTGCTTCACCTTGTCGGCAATGCCGCACTTCTTCACAAACATGCCCACCACGTCTCCGGAAAACTTCCCTGCGGCCCATGCGGTCATCACCGAGAGCCCCTCCGTATCCAGGATCAGCAGCCAGCTCGGCACCCGGCTCCCCTCTATTTCGCCACTGACGATAAAGTAGGTCAGAGAGAAGTTGGTGGTCACCAGAACCGGAGAATTTTCGTCCGGCGCGCCGATCTCGTAGATCCCCTGCGTAACGGTCATGGGTCGTTGCGGGTCTGTGTAGATATTCAACCGCGCCAGGAGGAGGGGAAAGAGATTTTCACCCTTGAAATCCGAAAGGATAACGATCCCGGCATATTTGGCGATCAGCATGGACGCAATGAGGCTTTCCATGTCCAGGTTGCCCGCCATTTCACAGGGAAAGGTGATGGTGGGGAAGCCGAGAGACTTGTTGGCGGCCTTCAGCGCGGCCCTCCGGATGGCCACCTGATCCCGAAAGAGCTGCTTGATCTCCCTGGCCCCGGAATCGAGCACCAGGTCCTTGAGGCCCATTCCCGTCAGTTTATTACTGAGGGCGATCAGGTCATCCATGTTGTCCGCCTTAACGGCCAGGGGGAGTCCCTTTTCCTTTGCCAGGTTCCCCATCGCTTCGGCATTGGCCGCAGTCGCCCCGTACAAGAGCGGCCTCTTGAATGCGCAGCCCTCCACCGCTGCCTTCATGGCGTCCACACTCTCCGTCATAAGGACCAGGTTGAATTCACTCTCCGTGGCGATCTTCTTTGCGGCCGCAGCAAAGGCAGCGGCATCGCCCGCATCCTTCAGGGCCACCAGCTCGGGTCTCAGATTAAGGCCGACCCTTTCAAACTGGAGGGCGTTCCACGCCTTCAGCTTCGCATCCAGGGCGGCCGGATCCATGTCCGAGGCGATCATGGCCCCAAATACGGTCGGATTATAGAAGGTCTTTTCATGACGGAACATGACGGTCTCGCCGCCTGTCTTGAAGGCCCTTGTGCCGGCCCCGATGGCGACCGGCCGGATCGGCGGCGCAGAGGCCTCTGCCAACTGGGCCCGGGCCTCATCCGACACATAGGGGCAGCTATCCAGTTCCGCCTTGCCCGCGGCCAGATTCATGGCAAAGGCGAGGCATGTCGGGACGCCGCACTCCGCGCAGTTGGTTTTGGGCAACAGCTTAAATATCTGAATTCCAGTTAATCCCATAATGCACTCCTAAATGTGTATAGGGACGCAGATGTTCGCAGATTCCCGCAGATTTATTCGAGCCCGATCATCTGCGTCTATCTGCGTCCAAATAATGAATGTAAACGGATCCCTTACCCTACGATCGGGTCCATCTTCAAGGCCGGATGGTCCTTTTCCTTGAGAAAGGCCATGACCGATTCCTCGTCAATGCCCACGGTTTCGTCCGCGATCCTGTCATACAGATCCGGGACCCCGAGCTCTTCTCCCCGCTTGATGAGCCGATCCTTGATCTCTTCTTTGAGCGATTTGGGCATCCAGACCATGCGCAGGAGCCCGCCGTCGCCCGCGATGAACTTGCGTTGTGTAATATTGAACTTACCGTGGCCCACAAAGCCGGGCGAGGACAGTCCGCCCCCCATGACGCCGGCCAGGGTCGTAAATTTCATGCCGCACGGGGTCTCACCGGTGTAGTCCCGGTGGACCGTCATGACGCCGTTGCATCCCGGAAGCACCGCCGCAATACACTCGCAGCAGCCGCATGTGGTCATGGGATCATGAACAATGCTGTAAAAGTTGTAGTGGTCGACCGTCTGCCGCGAGGCCTTAAATACAAAGTCATTCACCCCTTTGAACTGCCCCAATACCGGGTCCAGGACCTCGCCCTTTTTCACGGGCTGGTTGGGGCCCGTGGGATTGATCTCATAGGAGGCCTTACAGTCCATCCAGTTGTAGGCGCCGCAGAGTCCGGTACGCTCCGGGCTGACCATGCAGACATGGCTCGGGGCGAAGGACTGGCAGAGGGTGCAGGAATAAAAGGTTTCCACACTCTCGTCCGTCATGCTTTCCACGCGTTCGTCCCTGGTCTTGTATTCTGCCCTGGCGGTTTTCGTGAGCTTATCCACGTCTTCCTTTTTGGTATACAGGGTCACCTGGACCTTGTCCAGGATGCTCCCGAAGTCCTGATGAAACTTGGCGTGGAGGATGGTGCCGATATCCTTGAGCGTAAACCCCTTCTCAATGGCCGGCTCGCCCACGCGGATCCAGGAGATATCCCGCTGCCCGA
Organism: Candidatus Desulfacyla sp.; assembly: GCA_046484725.1. Lineage (GTDB taxonomy): Bacteria > Desulfobacterota > DSM-4660 > Desulfatiglandales > Desulfatiglandaceae > AUK324. Next base: position 6,672 of record JAWOIH010000232.1, read on the forward strand.
TGTGCATGACGCCCTGGGCATAGTTGATAAGGTGATGAATCTGCCTCTCCAGGATCGGCTCGAAGTCGGCCTGCATCTCGCGGCCGGCCACCTGGACGAAGATCCCCAAAGGCAGTCGATCGCCCTTTTTCACGTCCTTGACATCAGGGCCTACGACCGCTATCTTGCCGTCTTCGATGGCATTCATGTCGGCCATCTTGCACAGCTCGGTACACTGGGTCTTGCCGCCGCCCATCTCCATATACAGGTCGTCTTTCCGGACCCGCTCGCCTTCGAAGGCCGGGCCATAGGCCAACGGGATGTCTATCTCGGTGATGCTCACCTTGAGCCCGCGAATCTCGATGGATCTCTGGGGCATCTCATCATGGCCCACATTGGCCACCACGTGTTCGTAAGTGCAGACGCCTGTAGGCAGGATCTCCGGGATATCCGTATCCGCGATGGTGGGGAATCCCCAGTTGACGCATCCGGCCGCATTGGCAGCCCACTCGGCATTGACGTCTCCCAGTGCGTTGACGAACGCAAAGATGCGGTTCTTCTGATAGGCCAGCATCTTCTTATAGTCGCCCGGCTGGATCCCGCCAAAGGACATGCCCGCCCGGTTAGCGAAACCGAGGGCGAACACCGCAGCGGATATATCCGGCCCGAAGGGGACCAGACGGGTGTTCCACCCGATCTGGACCTTCTCCTGAAGGAGTTGTTCCGTAAAGGTGGTCCCGTTCTGATTGGCGGCCATAAAGACATAGATGGTCTTGAGCTGATACTCCTCGGCCATCTTTTTGGCCGTGGCTGAATCGGGGGCCGCGCCCACAATGGCGGCGAACCCGGGGGCCGTGCCGTCCACGAACTCCACGCCCCGCTTTCTCATGATGGCATCATCGGCCGCACCCAGCCAGATCTTCCCGTTGTCCACGTCCGGGTCTTCCACCTCGGGCTGATAAAAATCCGGGTCTTCCACATAGCGGATCGCCTCTGAGATCTCCTCGGCAAAAATAGCCGCCATGCCTGCATCCAGCAGAGGGCCCAGGTAGGGAACATGGCAATCCTTTTTGACATGGGGCGGCAACAGGCTCCGTGCAAATTCCATGGGCTTTCTTGCCGAATCCAGGTCCGTCACCTTGATCCCGGTGAGAGAATAGATAATGGGTAAAAAATAGGCGGTATTGGGAAATTCCAGCTTCTGGCTTCCGCCGTAGGTTTCCAGGGCCCGCTTGTAGGTCCCTTCGGCCTTTGAGACGATATTGTAAGCGCCCTGAATGGCAGCAAACGCTACTAATTTTGACATGTTATATGTCCTCCCTTCTTAAGAGGTGTTTTTCGGTTTACGCCGCCTCCAGCTTCTGCCGGTCAGCCATATCCATGAGGACCCTCTCGCGCGCCTTGTCGATGCCCAGGGCCTTCCGCTTCTTGTCAATATGGGCGATCATCTTGTGGGCGTGCTTGATCGGGTCCACCTCCAGATCCCACATGCCGCCATAGAGGCCTTCCAGTTTGTTGTACAGGTAGTCTTCGAAGACCGGCGACCCACCCACGGGCATGGTCACGCCAAAGACGGTATACACGCCCGCGGTCACGAAATAATGACCGATACTGATGGCCTTCTCGCTCATCCACTCGGGCGCGGATCCGGCTGCCGGCAGGTCGCTGATATCATCGCCCAGGCCCCCGGCCTTGACCACCTCGGTCGCCGCCATGAGGATCCGGCTGTTGTCCACACATGAACCCATGTGCAGGACGGGCGGAATGCCCACCGTCTCACAGACCTCGGCCAGCCCGGGACCGCAGAAGACCGCTGCCGATTCCGGCGTCAGAAGACCGGCCTTGCCGCAGGCGATGGCGTTACATCCGGTGGTGAGTACAATCACGTCGTGCTTGATCAATTCTTTTACAACGGCGATATGCCCCGCATCCAGCGAGGTTCGGGCGTTGTTTCACCCAACCACTCCGCCGATACCCCGTATGCGGCCGTTGATGATGTTGTCGTTTAAGGGCGTATAAGATCCGCGGAAGGTCCCGCCCAGATGGTAGTTGATGGCCTCATAGCTGAATCCGGCAATCAGGTCATGCCTCTGATCCGGGATCATGACCTCCTTTTCCCTGTTGGGGAAGTTTTCGATCCCGACCCGAACGATCTTCTTGGCGTCTTCAAAGGCGGTGTGTTCATCAAATTCGATGTGAATGGTTTCGCCCGATGCAATCCTGGCGCGCGGGTTGGTGGTAATGACCTTGGTGTGGAAACACTGGGCCACAGTAGCGATATTTTCCATGATGCACTGTACGTCCACCACCATGGCGTCCACCGCGCCTGTGATAATGGCCAGTTCCTGCTGCAAGAAATCACCGCAGAGGGGGATGCCGTGCCGCATCAAAAGCTCGTTGGCCGTGCAGCAGATCCCGCTCAACTGGATCCCTTTGGCCCCTTTCGACTTGGCCAGTTCCACCATCTCGGGGAGTTCGGAGGCCTGCACGATCATCTCGCTCAAGAGGGGCTCGTGCCCGTGGATGACGATATTGACATGGTCTTTCTTCATAACACCCAGATTGGCCTGGCTCTTTAATGGATACGGGCAGCCGAAGAGGACGTCCTGCAGGTCCGTGGCGATCATGGAGCCGCCCCACCCATCGCCGATGGCGGCCCGGCTGCACTGCTCCACCAGATTTTCATAATGCTGGTCCACACCGATATGGGTCCGGTGCATGATTTCCACGATCTCCCGGTCGATCCCTCTGGGGACGACGCCCAACTTCTTCCAGAGTTCGTAGCGTTTGGCCGGGGCCCGCTTGACGGTGCAGACCTCTCCGGTCTGCTGTCCCCACTGGCCCAGGGCGATTTCACCCACTTCCACGGCGATCTCGTCGGTATCCCGGTCCAGGATTTCACCGTTTTCTCCTTCTACCGTGATGGCCACGCCAAAGTCGGGGGCGATCTCAAGGAGCTTCTTGGTGTCTTTGATGTGGTAATCATCGGTTTCCTTTCGAGCGGCCGCCAGAAAGGTCTCAGCAACGCCCCTGCCATGATCCGAATGGGCCGCGGCCCCAGCCGCCACCATCCTGGCAAAGTTCCTGGCAGCAATGGTCTCCGGGGTCGCCCCGCAAAGCCCTTTCCGGGTATCCTTGCCCTCTATGCCGCCTTTGGGCAGCGGAAGTCTGCAAGGCCCCTGGGCGCAGTTCTTACAGCAGGTTCCCTGGGCGCCGATATTACAGGGCTTCATGCTCTGAGCCCGATCAAAGATGGTTTCGATCTCCATCTCCCTCGACCTCACGATCATCTCCTGGCTGGCCACATCCAGGGCCAGATCTTCCGGCCGCGGCGGCGCCTCCTTCTTCTTTACCGAAACAACCTTACTCTTGACTTCTTCTGTCGCCATTATGAGGTTCCTCCTCTTTCCAAATTGCGATTTCGGGTTCTAAATCCGTTTATGAATACGATTGATGGCTGCAATGAGTTTTTCCACCATGTCCAGCTGTTGGGTGGCGGCCGTCTTAGCAATGGCCTCTCCCTGACGCGCTTCCTTGTGGGCCTCGTGTTTTTCTCTTTCCATGGTCCGCTTGTATCTCAGGGCCTTCAGGTCATCGGTTTCCTTGGCCTTGGCGTCTGCCTTGGCCTTTTCTTCCGCCTCCGCCTTGGCCTTGGCTGCGGCATCGGCTTTGGTCCTGGCCTCCGCATCGGCCTTCGTCTTGGCCTCTGCGTCTGCCTGGGCCTTCGCCGCCGCATCGGCTTTGGCCTCTGCCTCCGCCTTGGCTGCGGCTGCGGCTGCGGCTTCAGCCGTGGCCTTTGAGTCGGCCTCTACCTTTGGCTCGCCCGCTTCTGCCGGCTTTGTCTCCACCTTTTTGGCTTCAGGTTTCGGGGCCGCCTTTTCTTCTTTCTTGGGAGCAGGTGCGGCTTTTGCCTCAGCCTTGGGTTTGGCTGCGGCCTTCTTCTCAGCCTTGGGAGCGGCCTCTGCAGGACCGAAATCCAGATTGGGCTCAGGCGACAGCGAAATCAGGTCCGCCTCCTCCAGCGGCAGATTCTTGGAAATGCCTTGAACCTCGCTGGCGG
>JAWOIH010000264.1:0-15656 GCA_046484725.1 Candidatus Desulfacyla sp.
CCGCATGCCTGGCACATCCTGGGCGTGTCATCCAAGGTCACGGTCCTTGGCTGTATTCCTCCGATGAAGAAGAACATGGATTCCTTCCCCCTGTGAAAGACGAATTACATGGATATCACAAATAGGTTTTCAGTCCCTGATGCAGGGAAACGGCCTGTGACACCGTTCGGTCAAGAAATATATTATCGGAAGTTTCGTAGACAAGTCAAACAGCAAAACGGCAATACAGCAATTCTCATTTTGCGATTGATGATGCCCTATATCCCGTTCGTAGTGTCGCCGTCAGGCGATTTTTCAGGGCCTAACGGCCCCACTACAAACGGATCGTATCGCTGCGAAAGCAAAATGAGAATTGCTGACGGCAATAGACAATTGACAACCGGGTCAAAGAAGGGTATTTAATTCCAGGTTGATCTCTCAAGATTGTTAAACTCAAACCGATGGCGGACGGGCAGCACATGGGAAAGACAGCACTGATTTTGGGCATTTCCGGGCAGGACGGGTCGTACCTGGCCAGGTTGCTTTTGGATAAGGGTTACAGGGTGGTCGGTTCTTCTCGGGATGCCCAGATGTCTCAGTTTTCAAATCTGGTTCGATTGAATATCAGGGACCAGGTGGAGGTGGAATCGGCCTCTTTAAACGACTTCCGGAGCGTACTCCAGGTTCTCAAGAAGATCCGGCCCGATGAGGTCTACAACCTCGCAGGCCAGAGTTCGGTCGGTCTTTCATTCGATCAGCCGGTGGAATCCTTTGAGAGCATCAGCATCGGAACACTCAATCTGCTGGAAGCGATCCGCTTCCTGGAGAGGCCGATTAAGATCTATAATGCAGGTTCCAGCGAGTGTTTCGGCAATACGGACGGTCACCCGGCCGATGAACAAACACCTTTTCGTCCCAGAAGCCCCTATGCCGTTGCAAAGGCGGCCGCCTTCTGGCAGATGGCCAACTACCGGGAGGCCTATGGGCTTTTTGCCTGCTCCGGCCTTCTGTTCAACCACGAGTCCCCCCTCAGACCCCAACGGTTCGTTACCCGCAAGATCGTCACTGCAGCCTGCCGCATTGAAAAGGGAGAGGGTGAAAGGCTCGAACTGGGGAACATCTCGGTCGAGAGGGACTGGGGCTGGGCCCCGGAATATGTGGAAGCCATGTGGCGGATGCTTCAGCAGGACACCCCCGATGACTATGTCATTGCCACCGGAGAGACGCACCGGCTGGAGGATTTTATTGACAGTGTCTTCACGGTCCTTGGCCTGGACTGGCGGGACCATGTAAAAACAAACCAGACCCTTTTTAGACCCACAGACATCCTGACCGTCAGGGCAAATCCGGCCAAGGCGCAGCAAAAATTAGGGTGGACGGCCAGATACCGCATGCGGGATGTGGCAAGGATGATGGTGGAGGCAGAAAGGGCGGAATAGAGACGGGAGAGGCTATGAAACGGGCGCTGATTACAGGAATTACCGGCCAGGATGGGGCCTATCTGGCCGGATTTATGTTGAAAAAGGGATACGAAGTCCATGGCATCAAGCGGAGGGCATCCCTTTTCAATACGGACAGAATTGACCACCTCTACCAGGATCCTCATGAATCTGACAGAAGATTCGTACTCCATTACGGGGACCTGACCGATTCCACGAATCTCATCCGGATCATCCAGCAGGTTCAGCCCGATGAGATCTATAACCTGGCGGCCCAGAGCCATGTCAAGGTCTCTTTCGAGACGCCGGAGTACACGGCGAATGCCGATGCCCTGGGGGCCCTTCGCCTCCTGGAGGCGATCCGTATCCTGGGGCTGGAAAAAAGGACCCGATTCTATCAGGCATCCACCTCCGAGCTGTACGGACTGGTCAGGGAAACGCCCCAAAATGAAAACACACCCTTCTATCCCCGCTCTCCGTATGCCGTAGCCAAACTCTATGCCTACTGGATTACAGTGAACTACCGGGAGGCCTATGGGATTTTCGGGTGCAACGGCATTCTGTTCAATCATGAATCCCCCCTTCGCGGGGAGACGTTCGTGACCCGGAAGATTACCCGCGGCCTGGCGAGGATCAAGCTTGGATTCCAAAAGTCCATTTATCTGGGAAACCTGGACGCGAAACGGGACTGGGGCCATGCACGGGATTATGTGGAACTCATGTGGCTGATGCTCCAGCAGGAGAAACCCAAGGATTATGTCGTCGCCACGGGGATACAGCGTTCGGTGAGAGACTTTGTCAATGTTGCCGGGAAGGAATTGGGATTTGATATCCGATGGGAAGGGAAAGGGCTGGAGGAAAAGGGGTACGATCAGAAGACCGGGCAATGTATCGTGGCGGTTGATCCCAGGTATTTCCGGCCGACCGAGGTGCAATCCCTTCTGGGAGACCCCAGCCTCGCAAGAAAGGAGCTTGGCTGGGAACCCAAGATATCGTTTGACAAGATGGTGGCGGAGATGGTGGCCAAGGATCTCCGGGAGGCGGAACGGGATCTGCTCTGCAGCCGGGAGGGGTTCACCGTGCGGAATTTTTTTGAATAGACCGGAGGCAAGAAATTAATGTCTTGACATCGAAGTCTTTCACTGCTAATGTCAATGGTTTAAATTTAAATGGCTCCTTGTCCCTCTAAACCGAACTCCGGACCGAAAGCTTGCCTGAACCGGTTTAATGGGACCAACAAAATCCATATCAGGAAAAAGGCCGAAGGGAGAGAACACGCATGAGGTATTATGAGACCCTCTATATCATCAACCCTGATCTGGCTGACGATGAGTATCGAGACGTCGTCGCCAAGATGAACACCTTTGTCGAAAAAGAGAAAGGTGTCGTTACCAAGGTTGAGGAATGGGGGAAGCGGACATTAGCTTATGAGGTAAAGAAGTTTGACAAAGGTTCCTATGTGCTCCTGCAATATTGTGGAGGATCAGGCATTGTTGAACAACTGAAGCGGGAAATGACCTTAGATGACAGGGTTCTTAAGTTTCAGACGATCAAGCTGAGCGACAATGCCGATCCGGAGGCCTTGAAGGCCGCAGCAGAGGGGGACAAAAAGGAACCTGGCGAAGAAGAGAAAAAGGTTGAAGACGACAGACGCATAGAGGACGAGGGTGAAAATGGCATACAATAGAGACAGGGATAGAGATAGAGAGGGGAGCGACGACAGAAGCAGGGGCAACAAAAGCAAATTCAGGAGAACCTATCACAGAAGAAAGGTGTGTAAGTTCTGCGCTGACAGCAGCCTTACCATTGATTATAAGGATATCAAAAACATCCGGTATTTTACGACGGAACGGGGTAAAATTACTCCGTGCAGGATTTCCGGCAACTGCGCCAAACACCAGCGGATGCTGGCGGTGGCCATTAAGAGGGCCAGAAACATTGCCTTGTTGCCGTATACAACATCTCTTGTGAATTGATCTTGAGCCCTCGGAGATATCCTGATTCTGATTTTTTGATGGTTTCGGGGCTTTTACCATTCTTGAAATCCCATGAAAACGAGTGATGTACTGGGGTGCGCCGGCGGAGCCGTATTTCTTCTTTTGGCATCCATATTGATTCCGTTTGTTGGCCCTTTTTTCAGCCTGCTGACGCCCCTGCCATTCCTCTACTATTCCATCAGATTGGGCCTTATCGAGGGCATTAAAGTCGCGGCGATAACGGTCATCGCCATCGGCGTAATTGCCTACGCTGCCGGCTATTCGCAGATCACCCTCCTGGCGCTGGAGTTCAGTATCGTAGGAATAGGGCTGGCCGAGCTTTTCAGGAGAAGACTCAGCCTCGGAAACACCATACTCCTGGCAACATTGTTCATGCTCCTCATCGGACTGGGAATGCTTGTCGTGATGGGCCTTTCAAGAAACATGGGGCCTATCGAAATGATCCTCAGTTACCTGGGAAGCCATCTTGATGCTGCCATACAGACCTTCGAGGATGCGAACCAGGACCCATTGAATGCCCTTGAATTGAACGCGTACGCCAAGGCCTTCATGTCGACCCTTTCGCAGATTTATCCCTCACTCATGATTATAGGGACAGGTTTTGCGCTCTGGCTGAATGTGGTTATCGCCAGACCGCTTTTTAAGATGGGAAGACTCGAGTATCCGAAGTTTATCTCAATGGACCGATGGCAGGCGCCGGACCATCTGGTCTGGGGTCTGATCGGTGCGGGTTTTGCTTTATTTTTGTCGTCGGAAATCATAAAGTTTTTGGCGGTTAACGCCCTGATTGTCATATTGGCCATATATTTATTTCATGGGCTATCCATTATTGTGTTTTTTTTGAACAAGTACCATGTTCCTTCCTGGATGAGGCTCGGCATCTACTTTTTGATCATCGTCCAGCAGCTTTTTCTGGCCGTGCTGACCTTTGCCGGGCTGTTTGACCAATGGATTGATTTCAGAAAAATCCACAGGAGAGCGGATAGTCAACCCACGTGATGGAGGAGACATTGCAATGGAAGTGATTCTACGGCAGGATCTGGATGAATTGGGGTTGGAGGGGGATATTGTAAATGTTGCGAAGGGGTATGCACGCAACTACCTGGTTCCCAACGGGTTTGCACTTCAAGCCACGCCTCAAAACATGAAGGCGCTTGAACTTCAGAGGAAGAAGATTGAGGTGAAGCGACTGAAAGGGAAAGAGGCCGCCGAAAAGCTCAAGGAAAGGATAGGCGAGCTTGTCATCAATATTTCGCAGAAGGCGGGCGAAGAAGGAAAACTGTACGGCTCCGTGACCACCATGGATATCGCCGCCTACATACAGGCCCAGGGCATTGAGATCGACCGGCGCAAGATCCACCTGGACAAGCCGATCAAGACAGTGGGAGAATACGATATTCCGGTCAAGATTTATCCCAAAGTGACCGGGTCCATTAAGGTGGTCGTAAGCCCTGAACAAGAGCAGAAGGACACAACCCATTGAGGATTGTGTCGTGAGGAATCAAAGGTATGCAGGCCGATCGAATGCCTGGTCCTTAAAGGTCCTATGCCTCAGCCAAAAGAAAAGACCCCTGTCTCGTATCTGAAGGTCCCACCCCACAATGTGGAGGCTGAACAGGCCATATTGGGCGGCATATTGATAAACAATGACGCCATGAACCAGGTTGTGGACATCCTCTCTCTGGACGATTTTTACAGGGAGTCCCACGTGGCCCTTTTCGAAGGGATGACCGGGTTGTACCAGCGCGGCGAACCCATAGACATTCTCACCCTGCGCGAGATCCTTACACAAAAAAAGACCTTGGAAAAGGTGGGGGGCACCGATTACCTGGCCCTGCTGGTCCAGGCCGTTTCAACCTCGGCCGGCATTGTTTACCATGCTGAGATCGTCAGGAATCTGGCGGTTCGAAGGCGCCTGATCAGCCAATGTTCGACGATTTCCGAACTCTGTTTTCAGAACCAGGAAAGCACCGCAGAACTCCTCGAAAAGGCCGAGCAGTCCATCTTTGATATTGCCGAGAATCAGATTCGGGAAGGGTTTCAAAGCCTGAAGCAGGTCATTGACGGAAGTTTCAAAAAGCTCGAAAGCGTAGCCCGGTTTGAAGGGTATGTGACCGGCGTTCCGACCGGCTTTGAGCGATTCGATCAATTGACAGCCGGGCTCCAGCCCTCTGACCTGATTATTGTTGCAGGACGGCCGAGCATGGGAAAGACGGCCCTGGCCCTGAACATCGGCTATAATGCCGCCAAAAAGACCGGGAGTGTGGTCGCTGTTTTTTCATTGGAGATGTCCCGGCAACAGTTGGGCATCCGGTTGTTGGGCCTTGATGCGGGGATAAACGCCACAAAGCTGAGGACCGGCAGTCTGCGAGGCGACGACTGGCCCCGCCTTACCGAATCGGCCGATCGATTGTCGGAACTGCCGATATTCATAGATGATACCTCTGCCATCAGCGTGCTCGAAATGAAGGCCAAATGCAGAAGGCTGAAGAAACGAGCCGATCTGGGGCTTGTCATCGTGGACTATATGCAGTTGATCCAGGGGCGCAGATCGGCGGAGTCCCGACAATTGGAAATGTCGGAGATATCCAGATCGTTGAAAGGGTTGGCCAAAGACCTCAACGTCCCGGTAATCGCCCTGTCCCAGCTGAACCGGAAGGTCGAAGATCGGCCCAACAAGAAGCCCCAGTTGGCAGACCTGAGAGACAGCGGCGCCATTGAACAGGATGCGGACGTGATTGCATTTATCTACAGGGATGAGATTTACAATCCCAATTCAGAAGAAAACAGAAATATTGCCGATATTATTATCGGTAAGCAGCGGAACGGCCCTACCGGGTCTTTCAAACTGACCTTCCAGAAGGAGCTGACGCGTTTCAGAAACTACACGCAAGACGATGTGCCGATGTAAGCAGGCATCACTCAATCTTAAACGAGCGGCATGCCCCCGCCTTAACCCCACTCCCCCATTCATCAAACCGCTGCGCTTTTCCACCCGGCCGACGTGATCTTCCGATTCCCCTTTGTTACCACGAGAGATTCGCAGCCGGGACGCGAGTCAATAAAGCGGGTACCTCGCTCAGGCGCCATGACAAATACGGTGGTGGAGAAGGCGTCCGCCTCCATGGCCGTTTTCGCAAGGACCGACACGCTGGCGCTTTCTTGAGGCGATTGTCCGGTGCGGGGATCGACGATATGGTGGAACATCCTTTCCCGGTCAAAATAGATCTCATAATTTCCGGATGTAGCAACGGCCCCGTCCATCAGGTGAATGACGTCGGGATACTGTTTTTTCTTCTGAGGATCCTGTATCGCAATGATCCATGGCTTGCCGTCATGCCTGCATCCCACGGTACGGATGTCGCCCCCGGCATTGATCAGATGGTTTGTGATCCCGTTTCTGGAGAGAATCCCCGATGCCCGATCCACGATATATCCCTTTGCAATACCGTCCAGCGTGATGCCCATCCCCGGCCGTTTGAAACGAACCGTCCGCCCCGTGAATTCGATATCGGACCCGTTGACCAGCCGGATGGCTTCCCTCAACTCTGCGTCAGACGGGGCCTTGCTCCCGTCCTTGGAAAATTTCTCCTTAAACAGGTCTACCACCGGTTTTACGGATATGTCGAAGGCCCCGTTGCTGATCCGGTAATAGGCCAGCGACCTGGCAACCACCTCAGCCACCTCAGGGGGAATATCCTTCAGAATTCCTTCCCGGTTGAGCTGAGCTACGGCCGTTGTCTGATCAAAACGGCTGATGTCTCTCGTCAGCCGATCCATTTCAAGAAAGGCCTCTCCCATGGCCGCTTCGGCCTGGTCCCTTGATGTGTGAAGGAGCGTCATGGAGACGAAGGTCCCCATGGCCAACCGGGTTTTAGATACCTTATAGAGCTTCCGGTTAAATCGTACAGCCTCCGCCGCCGAGGGAATAACCACGCCGGCAGAAGCAAGACCGATACCGAGAACTCCCGAAAGCTTCAAAAAAGATCTTCGATCCATGGTTCCCGATGCATGACGCAAAAGCCCATTTCTTTCCATTTCGTGTTCCTCCATAATCCTGATGCCCCTGATCGAGGGAGCACGTGCGCCGTGACGCGGGCTCCCAGAATCGTCCTATTTCAGGCCGCTGCCATCGTTGTCTGCTGAACTGCTCTTTCGCCCCCGGAATAATTCATGAAGATGCCCCTCGGACACTTCTCCACGCATACCTCATTGCACTCCGGGCCGAATTCCATACATTTCTGATGATCGATGTTGATAATGCCGTCCTCCAATACAACCGCTTTGGCCGGGCATACCTTGACGCACATTTTGCAGGAGATGCAGCCCACCCCGCAGACCTCTTTAACGTCTTTTCCCGGGTCTTTGGTGCTGCACGGGACCCAGACCCTGGCCTTCAAGGGAATTAATTGGATAATCCCCTTCGGACAGGTGCGCACACAGGTCCCGCAGCCCACACAGAAGTGGGCATCAACAACCGGAAAACCGTCCTTCATGGTGATGGCGTCAAAGGGGCAGCTTTCAGCACATTCGCCCAGGCCCACGCACGCATACCGGCACTCATACGGGCCGCCAAATGCCAGGTTGGCGCCGGTACACGAGCCGTATCCGATGTAGTTCAGCTTTTTTCGGACATTTCCCTCGACCCTTGAACAGCGGACAGCGGCGATCACGTTTTCGACGGTGGCCATCTTCTTGTTCGTTATCTCGGCAACCCGTTCGGCGACTTCCGCCTTTCCGGGGAAGCAGAGGTTAGGAGGAACCTGCGGATCGTTCACGACCGCTTCGGCGTATGCTTCACATCCTGCGAAGCCGCATCCCCCTCACTGGGCCCCTGCCAGGACCTCCAATACCTCTTCCACCTTGGGATTGGCCTCCACCGCAAATTTATGGGCGGCCAATGCCAGACCAATGCCGAAGAAGAGGCCGATACACCCCAATACGGCTAAACCGATTAATGCCATTTTGATTAATGCCGGATCCATTTAGACTCCTTGAAAGACGTGCACTCAAGTGCTCTAACTGTAAAAACGGGGACATCGAACGTCCAACGTCGAACATCGAACATCAAATAAGGAATGCGGGAACCAAAGCCACTCAACCCTGAACCTCTGAACCTTGAACGCATTCTCCCGGTAACATTCCTTAAAATATAGACATCCCTGAAAAACCCAGAAAGGCCAGGGCAAACAGCCCGGCCACGACAAAGGCGATGGGAAGCCCTCGGTATGTGGGGGGAACATTGGCCAATTCCAACCGTTCACGGACAGAAGACATCAAAAAGAGGGCGATCAAGAACCCGAGCCCTGCCCCAAGGGCGAGCATCAGACTCTCGAAGGCGTTATACGAATTGTCCGCAAGGATCAAGGGAACGGCAATGATGATGCAGTTTGCAATGACCAGCACCAGATAGACCCCGAATGCCTTGAACAACAGCGGGTTGACTTTTCTTAGAATGGTATCGACCGCTTGAACCGATAAAGAGACCAGACCGATAAAAACAACGATCTGGAGAAAGTCCAACCTGTAGGGTTTAAGCACAAACTGATAGAGGAACCACGACATCATGGCGCTCACCACAATGACAAGGGTAAAGGTGATCCCCATGCCTACCGCAGTGGACTTTTTTTGAGATGTGCCGAAAAATACGCAGAGCCCCAGATATTTTGTGAAGACAAAATTGTTGATAATCATGGCGCCGATGAGAATGGAAAAAAGATATCCCAGGTAAACCTTTCTGACGTTGAGGATGGCCGTACCCAAGGATTTCCCCTCGGAGGAGATATTGTTCGCGGTCAGGACATGGGGCTGATTCTGGTTGAGAGGGTCTGCAAATGAGAGGGTCACCGTTTTCCTGTCGGCACTGAGCCTAACATCCTGAATGTTCAGTTTGATATCCGGGTCAGGCTCTTCGTAAACCGTGTAATTGGACGGTTTCCCGGCCCATGTTTCATCCACCGGCCCGGCAAATTCGATGATGATCTGGTTGGCGTCTTTAAAGGCCGTTTTCTTTACGAAACGATGCTCGGTTGCGCACCCGCCAATAAGGAAGGCCCCGATAATAACCAAAATGGCTGAAAACAGATAGTTTCGTCCGGAGATGTTCATATTCCTTTGGCCCTTCTCTTCCGGTTATAGACAAGCTCCATATAATTAAACATGGCCATCATGATCCCCACACAAAAGAACCCGGCTGCCGGGAGGACAAAGAAAAGGAGCGGCCGAACGCCCAGGACGTCATATCCGAGAATCGTCCCCATCCCCAATAATTCCCTGACAAAACCGAGCGCCACCATACCGAACATGAACCCGAGGCCCATGCCGATCCCGTCCCAGAAAGACGCGGAGACACTGTTCTTGCAGGCAAAAATTTCCAGTCTCATGGTAATGATGGCAAAGGCCACGATCAGTTTGACGAAAATTCCCATCTCCTTATAGGCTGCAGGCATGTAGGCCGCAAGGACCAGATCGATGACCGTCACCCATGTGGCGATCGTCAGGGTATAGGTCGGAATTCGGATCCGGGGATGGATATAGTTTTTGATGGCCGCAATGGTGCAACTGGAAAAGACCTGAACAAAAAGGACGGCAATCCCCAGCATGATGCCGTTCATGACCGTGGTGCTGATTCCTACTGCGGGACACATGGAAAGGGCCAGACGAAAAATAGGGTTTTCGTTCAGGATGCCGTTGGAAACCAATTGAAAATTTGTCTTGGTAGTGGCAGGCACTGTCTTGCTCCTTCACTGACTAAAAAGCTACGGGAATATGCTGGGCTGAAATAACCGAGTCCAGCCGGTTGATCCGGTACGCGAATTTGGCAACCATAATCTTGACGCCATCGGTGACCGCCTTGCTGGAGATGGTGGCCCCGGTCAGGGCATAGATGTCCTTGTCCTGATAGGTGTTTCGGATAGTCTCCAGTTCTCCCTCGGAAATCGGGGACGCCTTCCCTCTCCCGGTCTCAAGATATTTTTTGTATTCCACGGGAAGGGGCTCTTTCACCACATGGAGGTCTTTCACCTTCTCAAAGGTCTTTCCCTTGAACTGATTTTTAAAATAGTCCTGTTTGATCTCCGCGCCGAGGCCCGGGTCCTCTTCATGTTCCATAATCTCGAGACCGAGGATCTCAAAAGACGGATCCAAGGCCAGCATGACGTGGATAAATGTCTTAAAGCCGGGGAACTCCCCAGGCAGCAGATAGGCCAACCGCTTTTGACCCAATGTGGCCAGGATGGTGGCGTCTGCATACACAAACGTCCTGGGCGGTTTCACGACCTCCTTCAAGGCGGCGGCTCGCCCTGTCGGTTCAGAGGCCTCATCCGGCATCAAATCGAGCGCATACTGGTCCACGAACTGACCGTCCAGATCCATCACCATAAGCCGGTATCCCACGCCGTCCGCTTTCCGCACCGGGAGCACATACCCTAAGGTGCTCGTATCGCCGTCCGTAATGATATACCGGTAGAGGGTGTACAGACTCAGGTCAGGCGGAGCCGGATGACTCTTTGTGTAGCCCAGCAACCCGAGCATGGTCTCTTGAACATTGACATGTTCATTGTGCTTTTTGGCCTTGTCTGTGGCAATGAAAACCGACCCCATAAGCAGGGCTGCAATCAGGCACGAAACCGTAAGACCAACGGTGATACGAATAATTTGCTTCATGTCAGGCACCTTTTTGAGGAGCAAAACGCTTGGGTCTAAACCATCCCTCTAATGCCGGTACAAGCGGATTCATGAGCAGAATCGCATAGCAGACACCTTCCGGATATCCGCCTTTTAAACGGATTAAGACCGTCAGGGCGCCTATGCCCGCCCCGAAAATCAGCTTTGCGGGAGTCTGAGACGGGGACGTTACGTAATCCGTGGCCATGAAAAAGGCCCCCAGAAAAACGCCGCCCGAGAGAACGGCCAATAAAGGATCCCCGGTAAAGAGACCTTCCCCGCCGAATACCCAGGTAAAAAACCCGACCGACACAATGACCGACACAGGGATATGCCAGGTAATATACCTCTTGTATATCAGGAACAGGCCGCCCAGCAAAAGCAGAAGGGCCGATGTCTCCCCGATACAGCCCGGTCTCCACCCTACAAAGAAATCGCCATAGATGGTTGACATGCTCCCGAACTTTTCCATCAGCGCATCTGCCCCATAGTGCCTCAGGACATAGAGAGGGGTGGCCGTGGAAACCGCATCAACCCCTGTTCCCATATATTTGAAAACGGCCGCATCACGGATGGCGGGGAGCCAGGCAGAGGTCATGGCCACCGGAAAGGTGGCCACCAGAAAGGCCCGGCCGATAAGGGCCGGGTTGAATATGTTGAATCCGATGCCGCCCAGGAGATGCTTGGCAACGTAAATGGCCATCACCGCCCCCAAAATGGGGATCCAATAAGGGACCCCGGGAGGGATGACATAGGCCATCAGCAATCCGGTGATAACCGCACTCCCATCTTTGATGGTGATGGGCCGGTGGAGCAGCCTTTGGGAGACAGCCTCCGCCGCCACACAGCTCCCGACGCTGATCGCAGTGATAATGAGCGTCTGAATGCCGAAGATAAAGATGGATAAGATAAGCGGCGGCAGGAGGCAGGCTACAACCGTCCACATGATCTTTTCAACGGATTCCCCGCTCTTTATGTGAGGCGATACCGAGACCGTCAGCAACGGGGGACCGACGACAGGCGATCCACTCTCTTTTTCTACCGTTTCGATGGCACGACTCCTTAACTCAGTTAAAAAACCTATTTCTTGGCTTTCATTTTGGCCAAACGGATAAACTGGACCAGGGGGCGTTTTGCCGGGCAGGTATAGGCGCAACACCCGCACTCAAAACATTCAAATACCCCGAACTGGGAGGTATCCCCTGCACGTCCGGCCTCTACATAGACGCCGATTTCATTGGGGAGAAGTCCCATGGGGCAGGCCTCCAGGCACCACCCGCAACGGATACACTGGCCGTAGGGACGGGCATCGATTTCATCCCCGGTCAGGAAGAGGACTCCGGAGGTGGTCTTGGTGACAGGGATATCCAGGGTTGAGACGGCAAAGCCCATCATCGGCCCGCCCAGCACCACCTTGGCCAGGCCCGACGTCGTCCCGCCTAAGAAGGATACGATGTCGCTGATGCGGGTCCCGATTCTGACCGACAGATTCGCCGGCCTTGCAATGCCGCGACCCGAAACCGTAATAATCTTTTCGTACAACGGCTTCTGCAGGACGACGGCGTCGTATATGGCCTTGGCGGTTCCCACATTCTGGACGATGACGCCTACGTCGAAAGGGAGCCCGAAACCGGGCACCCGCCGGCCGGTAATGCTCTGTATCAGTTGCTTTTCCGACCCCTGAGGATATTTGACCTTCAGGGGCGATACGGTCACGTTGAAACCGTTGGACGATGCCTTGCCGCACGCGGCTTTCATGGCTTCGATGGCATCGGGTTTGTTGGCTTCGATGCCGATGCGGCAGTCCTTGATGCCCAGGATGCTCAAGAGGATCTTGGCCCCTTCAACCACCTTTTCAGGATGCTCGAGCATGAGGCGGTGGTCCGTGGTGAGGTAGGGCTCGCATTCGGCGCCATTGAGAACGAGGGTGTCCACCTTTGCATCAGGGGGCGGGGAGAGCTTGACATGGGTGGGGAACCCGGCGCCCCCTATCCCCACGATCCCGGCATTCTTGACCCGTCCAAGCAGTTCATCCCTTGGAAGTGCCTTCCAATCAGAGGCCGGCCATTCTCTGGGTGCGGCCCCTGTGTCTGTCTGAATAACGACGGACGGGGCCCTAACCGCGATGGGATGGGCCGATGCGCCGATCGTCTTCACAGTCCCGGTTACGCTGGTGTGGATGGCGGCCCCAAGGCCCTTTTCCACACCCCCTATGACATCCCCTTCGGCAACCTGGTCTTTCTTTTTAACCAACGGCTTACAGGGGGCGCCAAAGTGTTGATTGAGGAGAATCTCCACTTCTTCGGGTATGGGCAGGGTTTCAACTGCCAAATGCGCCGTGAGACCTTTTGCCTCCGGGGGATGGACCCCCCCCCTCGGGAAGGTAAGTAGTGAATCGTTCATATTCCTGCCAGACCTGAGCGAACGTTATATTTTGATATAGGTGATTGAAATGGTTTTTGTATAATTAGAAAAGGGGAGGACTTTGTCAAGGGATTTTCACTTTGAACGGAAAACTTTTCCGGCCCTGAGGATATCCCGTCCGATCTGGTCGGCCAGGTCCTTTATGGAACCGAAGGGCCTTTCATCCCGTAATCGCTCGATGAATTTGATCCGGATCTTCTTTCCAAGCAGATCTCCTTCAAAATCAAGCAGATGGGTTTCAATCGAAAACGGACCTTTGCCGAAGGTTGGATTAAAGCCGATGTTGGTCACGCCGTTATAGGTTTGGTTGTCCACTATCACATGGACGGCATAGACGCCCAGCTTGGGAACCAGTTCGTCAATCAGCTCGATATTGGCAGTGGGAAAACCCAGGAGCCGGCCTCCCCTGTTCTTCCCCCGGACCACGGTCCCGCAGACTTGGTAATCTCTGCCTAGCAGTTCGCTGGCCTCGGGGAGGTTCCCTTCCTGGACCAGTTTCCGTATGGAAGTGCTTGAGACGAGCTTGTCGCCGACATAGACCGGTTGCACCACGTGCACAACAAATCCGAAGTCCTCGCCCGCTTTCTTGAGGAATTGAATATCCCCTTCCCGATTGTGTCCGAATGTGTAGTCATATCCGACAACAATCTCCCGAACGCCGATCCTGCGTACCAGGATCTCCCGAACAAAATCATTGGCCGAGATAGCTGCAAATTCTCTTGTGAAGGGGATACAGAATACCACGTCAATATTCGCCTTCTCAATCAATTCCAGCTTTTGCCGGGTCAGGGTAATCAGCCGGGGGCCGTTGCCGGGTTTGATGACCTTTATCGGATGGGGATCGAAGGTCATCAGGGCCGACTGGCCGTGTATCAACCGGGCCCGTTCTTTCACCATGTCAAAAAGGGCCAGGTGACCCCGATGCACGCCGTCAAAATTCCCGATGGTCAGGACCGGATTTCGAAGGGGGTGTCTCAGGTTTTTTAAATCATGAATAACAGACATGGCATACGCAACTTTTAGACCCAAAAATGAGAATTGCTGCACCAAAACAAAATTTATTGACAAACCGAATTTTTTAATATATTCTCATTTTTTTTAAATTTCAACCTCATTTTCACGCCGAAGTGGCGGAACTGGTAGACGCGCTAGGTTCAGGGTCTAGTGGGCGAATGCCTGTGCGAGTTCGAGTCTCGCCTTCGGCACCAGATAACTACGGCGCAACCTCAATGGGTTGCGCTTTTTTATTCTGATTCATAACAGTGCGCTCTGTGGGTGCGGTTTTCACTCCGGCGGGATGACAAGGTGTCACTCAAAGAGAATCGTACAGCAGGCTCAATGACGTAATGGGTAGGTTTGTTTTCCCCGGGCAGGGAATCATCATCGGCCAGGCAGGGCCATATATCGGTTGCGCCTGCCGTAAAATATAAATATTGCCGGATGGTAATGTTCCTGAAAGATTGATGTAAGGTTCAGCTGTTATCTGTCATATCGGTCGTCTTGGGTTCGGCTCGTTTCAGGGAAACGGGAGAACCGGGTTTTTCGCCGCGGACCGAAGATCCGTTGAATGAATCCCGGTCTCAGTGAATGGGGCAGGGATTCCCGAGACAGGTAACTTTTTGCACCGCATGCCTTGAAACACCATCCGGTTAGGAGATATCATGCCAGAAAAGAGAGAGATAGCAGAAGAGGTCTTTGCGGCCATGTTGGATCAGGCCATTGAAGACCTGAAACTGAGCGGACTGGATGCAGGAGAGATCTACTCCATTGTGGAAGAGAACTTCGGCATCTCCTATGCACGCCGGTTCTGCCCACATCTCAAGAGATAAAACGTCCATGCCCTATATTCCAAGACGCTCCGTTCCTTCCGGCAGCTATGTGGTTAGCGAGAGTAAGAACTTGATTTTAGAGGCTTTTTTAGGAACCTGTGTGGGCGTATCCCTCTGCGATCAGGAGGCCGGCGTGGGAGGGTTGATCCATCTGCTACTGCCGGAACCCACCAGCTCAGATATATTCGATCAACCCGAGACCTATGCCTCGACCGGCCTCCCTCTCTTCATAAAGGCCCTGTGCGATGCAGGGGCCTCCAGGCACAGATTGGAGGCCCGGATTGCAGGAGGCGCCCTGGTCGGGCCTTTGGCCGAGAGAGATC
>JAWOIH010000318.1:0-2937 GCA_046484725.1 Candidatus Desulfacyla sp.
GGCACCTTTTCGTTGCCACGCTGATGATACCCTTTGCCTGCCAAATGCGTCCGGAATCCGTATTTGTGGCGCCATTGGCCATTGTTGTCCTGCTGATCATCTCTCCCAGGACATTTGCCGACAGAAGATTGTGGACCTTCTCCCTCCTGACCGCCCTCTTTCTCCTCCCCCAAGTCCTCCATGTCTATGCGGTCAGCGGTCACTCCTGGGGTGCGGAGGGGAGTACGTTCTCCCTGACGTTCCTGGGGCACAATCTGTCGACCAATGGGCTCTATTATCTCAACGACCGGCACTTCCCCGTGGTGCTGACCCTATTCGCTGCAATCGGTCTCTTCTGTTTCCGCGGGATCGTCAGATGGAAACTGCTGCTCCTCATGTGGTTTCTCCTCTTTTGGGGCATCTTCCTCTTTTTCTATGCAGGGAGCTATCAATACGGGGCCGATGTCCGCTTTGCCGTGGTATCGTTCATGCCCCTTGCTGTTCTGGCAGGGATGGGGGGAGGATGGGTGAGGGACAGGCTGGCTGCCGGATGCAGGATGCTGGATACTGGGTGCGGCATATCGGATGCTCGCCGCAGCGCAATTGAGATCGCGCAGGAGGCGAAGCAGGAGGGATGCTTGGGGCAGGACAGCGGCCGTCGGGGGCTTGCGTCGGCCATGATAGTGCTCCTCATGGCATTTGCCTTTCTCAAATTCATGCCCCTTGTCGCCAGGGTGGGCCAGGAGGCCTGGGGGTCACGGTACGACCACACGTATGCCAAGGAATTCATTTCGAAAATACCGAAGCGCGCTATTGTCCTGACCCAGAATCCCACCATGCTCCTCTTATGGGGCCAAAATGCCATTCAGACCTATGCAGGGATCAACAACCCCGGCCTGATAAGGGATCTGATCAAGAAATATCAAGGACATGTCTATTTCCACCACAATTACTGGTGCAACACCCAGAATGAGCGGAATCGGCGGCTCTGCCAGGGGATCAGGGACAGATATCATCTGGAGGAAGTGGCAACGGCAAAGGAACAGGACTATGAGTATGGGCTTTACCGGATGCGTCCGAAGATTGAAGCTGAAAGCTCAAAGGTGAAAGATTAAAGCTCAAGGGGAAAAAAGTTAATGGTTATCGGTTATCAGTTATCAGTTATCGGGTAACGGGGATCGGGGATCGGGGGATCAGATCGTTGTCGGAGCGAAGGGGAGATTCCGTGCCTGGGGGCTTGGGCTTGCGAAAGAGGAGCGCAACAAAAGCCATCGCTAATACGATCAGCCCCAAGGTCAGGTAGGCCTTGAAATAGACCGGTCGTTCCACTGCCGCGATGGTCCCCTTGAGATCCCATGAATAGTGGACATTCTGATGGTCGGCCCACACAATCAGGTGGTACGGGCTTTGATCCTTTCCGTCCGGTTCCAGGCGCAATGGAATCTCAACGATTTTTGTCTCTCCAGGAGCCAGACTGAACGCCCGGTTGGGCGCCGGGGAGGTGAAGCCCTCAGGGAGAAAGAGCCGGGCATGCAGGCAAACCTCCGCTTGGCTGCTATTTTCGAGTGACAGGCCGATGCTGTTGTCCTTGTCCCACAATGCCTTTCTGTTGAAACAGGGGTGTGTTGTCTTCATCTCAACGGCCAGGCTCGGGGCAGGCATGCGTTCCATCCGGTAAGGGATCTCGAAGAAGTGATAAGCGTGGTGAGACTTCCCGGTCTGTTCCTCAAAATCCACCTTCATGACGGCCTTATACTTTCCCGGGTTCAGAGCCGGATCCGTCAGGGTCTCCTTAAGATGGATTTCCCCTCCTGCCGGGTTGTCGCCCAACCGATCATATCGCTTGACAATATCGGCCAACATAAGGGCGACAGCGATCTTGTGGGCCGTCACATCGCCGTTGTTCCGTATCCTGAAATCGAGCTCGATGGCGCCATCGTCTGTGACGGTCTGGGTGGTGGTTATGGATGTGCGGATTGTGCCACCAGAGGCGGACGGGGGTAGGAACAGGATCAGCAGGATGGCAGGCCATGTCAGACAGGTTTTCATGGTGGACGGTTATCCGTTATCGGTTATGAGGCGCGAGCAGAGCGCAAAGCGCATGGCGCGAAAGCTCAAAGGTGAAAGCTCGAAGCTCAAAGCCCGGTAAACCGGTAACCCGTTATCGGAAACCGGGAAACCCGCCCTTTGCGCTTTGCGCCATGCGCTCTGCGCTTTGCGCCTTAGGTAATCGACCGGCCTCATTTGGCTGAAACTGCTATACAATAGATCCCCTCTGCCTCAAAATACAGCGGTTCTGCAGTGTAATCCAGAGACGGCGTGAGATCCAGCACAATCCGCAATCTCTTGTCATCACGGTGAAGATGGGTGCGCACCTGCCTGATCGAAACGCCGTTGGCGGCCACGGTCGGTTTGCCGGTCCATGCACGCACGTGGGGTATGTCGACCACGATCCTCGGCTTGTCTCCCTCGATAGAAAAAATCTTCGGATTGCAAAACGGGTTGAGTAGAAAACATACCCTCTCGCTCCCGTTCTTTTCAGATATAACCTGAATATCGCCCACGCGCACCTCCTCGGCAGACGAGGCGGGGGGCGTCCCCGTCACGATCAAACCCAACAAGCACAGGATCAGAACTGATTTCAGGATAGTCGGCGCCATTCCCCTTTCCCTCCTGATAACCGCGCAAAAAGGTCGATCCAACAGTCTCCATATTAAGGCAACAGGCATTGAATGTCAAAATGGAAAAGGGTCAACCCCGTCTCGTTCCTGACAATTGATCTTGACACGACGCAATCCTTCTTCTACCATTCCTGGCTGGCAATTCCATAAAGGGGTCCTGCGCGGGTTTGGATCCTGAGGCATTTCTGTATTTGGACGCCGGCTGGGAGGTTGACGCCGCCCTTATCGATGCAAGGAGGACTTCCATGATCACACTGCGTCATTTTGAACCGGGACA
>JAWOIH010000365.1:0-8608 GCA_046484725.1 Candidatus Desulfacyla sp.
TGGCCTTGGCCATTGCCCCTCTCTTTCCCCCGGATCTCATAAACTGTTTTCCGCAGCGCTGAAGGCCGGTTCGTGCGGATTTTTTTGGGGGCCGAGCGCCATGCGCTTTGCGCTTTACCCCGTGCTCCCTGCCCCCTGCTCCCTGCCCCCCGCTCCCTGCTCCATGCTCCATGCTCCCTGCGCCTTACCCGTACCTGCGGCAATACGCCACAAAATTATGCGCCGCCTTCGGATTGGACCCCCAGTGCAGGTGCACATAGGACCCCAGGACCCTGTTTTTAACAAAGCCCTCGTTAACCGCTGAATCGCCCTTGCGACCCCTCACTGCATAGATACATTCAACATCCGTTTCGGTCTCTTCGATCATGGAGTAGTGGAACTCGTGCCCCCTTGCCCGTGTCCCTGCCGGCCCCAGGATCCCCTCCTGTTGGGTGATGATTTCACGATATCCGAGGGCCTTGAGCCCACGCGCCATCTGTGCCTTCATGGGGAAGATGCCCGCCATGGGAAAGGATCGTCCCTCAAGATCCCGGATCTCTTTCATCAGAAACATGAACCCGCCGCACTCCGCATAGACGGGTCTTCCGCTCAACCCGAAGGCGCTTATCTCTCCCAAGAGTCCCCTGTTTTTGGAAAGGGTCTCGCAGTGGAGTTCGGGATACCCGCCTCCCAGGATCAGCCCCTTGATCCCATGAGGGAGATGTCGTGCGCGTAAGGGCGAAAAGGGGACCAGCTCCGCCCCGGCCTCCCGCAAAAGACGCAGATTCTCGGGATAGTAAAAGGAGAATGCCTCGTCCCTTGCAATGCCGATGCGCATGTCAGGGGACCTCTTCATATCGCCTTCCGGAAAACCTTCCGACCGCACAGGGACCTTGGGCAGGGACTCCAACAGACGGTTCAGATCCAGGCTGTCCTCAATCCAGCGGGCCAGGATGTCCTCGTAGCCGTCATCCGGCCTGAAATCATCCTCCGTGACAAGCCCCAGGTGACGGGAAGGGATCCCAAGCCCTTCATTGCGCGGCAGGCATCCGAATACCGGCAGACCCGGGATGGCGTTTATCGCATCCGCCAGCATGTTCGCGTGGGCCTCGCTCCCCACCCGGTTGAAGATGATCCCTTTTAGAGGGAGTTGAGCATCGAATGTGTAAAACCCAAGGGCCATTGCCGCGGCCGATCGCGCCATGGATCGGGCATCGATCACCAGTATGACCGGGAGATCCAGCCACTTGGCCATCTGGGCGGTTGAACCTGATTCATCCGTCCCCGAGAACCCGTCGAACAACCCCATCACGCCTTCCACCACCGCCACATCCGCATCCCGGCAATAGCGGCCGAAGATATCCCGGTTCTCTGCGCGGCCCATCATCCACCCATCCAGGTTATGGGAATCCCTTCCGGTAATTTTACGGTGATGCCCCGGATCGATGAAATCCGGTCCGACCTTGAAGGGCTGCACCCTCCATCCTCTCTTGACAAGTGCGGCCATGATTCCCAGGGCAACGGTGGTCTTTCCGCTGCCGCTGTGGGTGCCCGCAATGACGAACGCCGGAATCTTTCGGTTTGACATCATGGCAATTGGCCTCCCTTCGTGCCATAATTTTCCGGCCGGGGATAACCTGAAGGATTTAAGGCAATGGCCTTGTCCCTATGTCCGTCTCTGCTTAAGAACATGACGGCCGCTATCCGACCGGGCGAATATCCCCGATTCATCGCGCCTTTTAGAATGCGATTTCGTAGCCGATCTTGAACATACGACCCATGCCGTAGTATAGATAGTTGCTGGTTGCAGTGGAGGATAAATCCCCCGAAACCTGCACTTCCGAATTGAAGATATTGCTCACGCCCGCTGTGATATAGCCCCTCCACACCCTGTATTTCCCGAAAAAGTCGAGGGTGAAATTGTTGTCCAGATTGTCTTCCCTGCTGGTCAGGAGATCCGCAATCACCTGGAGGACCAGCCCCTCCGTGAGGTAGGAGACGCCCAGGCTGGTCTTGAATTTGGGCCCGGTTTGATATTCTTTGCCTTTCGGATCGTTCGCCGTGGGATCGGCCCAGTAACCGGCGGTATAGAACGAGATGTCGCTCAAGAAATCATCATAATTCGCGAAGGGCGAAATGTCTATCTGCCATTCAATGCCCTTGGACGCATAATCGCCGGCATTGAAATAGGTTAGGGGATATCCCTTGGATCGGTCCAATTCGATTTTGTCGGAGTAATCCATATAGAAACCGGCCAGGCGAATCTGAGCGAAGGAGACATCCAGTTTAACGCCTGCCTCATATGTCCACCCCTTCTCAGGTTTGAGATCGGGATTTCCCTTCAGGAAGCTGCTGGCGTTGTAAAGGTTGGTAAACGTAGGCGCACGGAAGGCCTTTCCCACGTTGGCAAAAAGGTTCAGATCTTCGGTAGTCTCGAAAGCCACGCCGAATGTGGGCAAAAACATGTTGTAATTCTCCCCGTCGGCATCCGCATTAATGAATTGCTCCCTGGCGCCCACGGACAGCGACAGGCGGTCAAAGAATTCCCTCTTGAGCTGCACGAATACGGCATAATCGTCCCGATGGTGTTTTCCGTACTGGTTGTTGTAGTCTGCGGCACGATGGGTGTAATCGCCGCCGATAGTGACCTCCGTAAACAGGAGTTCATGCCGAAAGTCCCCTTCCAGGCCGTAGTTGTAATTTGTGTTCCGATCCTTCGGTTCTTCCGGGTCCGTATATTCATCCCTGTTAATCCTGGAATAGCTCCCAAAGGCCTTGACCTTAAACACATCCGTCTCATACCTGATATCCGCGAACTGATCGTAATCCTCTTGATGGGTCCCCTCCATGGGTTTGCCCGAGTCGAAGATCTTCTTAAAGCCCGTCTTATAATAGGATCCCAGATAGTCGATGTGAAAGTCTTCAAAGGGGGTGATGTCCAGATTCAGGTTGTACTTGTGGGTGCCCTCCGTATCATAGCGGTATTTTTGCGTGAAACTGCGCGATATTTCCGTGATCCCCTCCAGGTGCTGATAATTGAACCCCGCATTGATGAAAGGGCCTTGAAAACCGACCGCGCCGTTCACATACTGGTAATTGCCCGCTTCCACCGAGGCCCGGGTGGAGGTCGCCGCAGGATTCTTTTTGGTGATAATATTGATAACGCCCGACATGGCATCCGCCCCATAGAGCGTAGAAGCGGCCCCTCGCAAGACCTCAACCCTTTCAATCATCTCGATGGGGATGGCGCTCAGGTCGTATCCCTGCCCCGCGGCCCCCTGGATGGGAGAGCCGTTGATCAAGACCAGTTCACCGTTTTCTATCCCTCTGATGGACAGGGTGCTGTTCATCCCGCCATGGCTGATGCCCAAGGGGCCCATCGCTTTATAGGCAAACGAGCCCTTTCTTCGCAGTGCATCCACCAGGTTGTCGGCGCCTGTCTCCTTTAGTTCTTCGGCGGTGTAGACCGATACAAATCGAGAAGATTCCTTTTCCTTTATCGCAAAGGGTTCAGCCGTTACGGTGATCGTCTCAAGGGTTTCCGGTTCCGTCTCCCCGGCGTTTCCAGTGCCCCACGCCAGTGCCACACCCAATGTCACGGCCATCCTTAAAAGACCCCTCTTCAGTGCCTTGCCAATCATTTTCTCCTTTCCCTCCCTTCTTTCATCCGGCAGCCTTGTTCAAATGGTTTGATGTCTCGGATAGAGGAAAAACAGAACGTCGTGCATACCAAAGGTCGGGGCTCGAAATGACACGCAGGCAATCCCCCCGCTTTTTCAATGAGTTATCTCCATCATCACTGACGTGGAGATTCTCCGGCAAAAATGGACCGGCGAGCTGTAAAAATGCCGTCACACGATCTTCTTTCATCCGCAATTCCTCATATCCCACGTTCCGAAATGCGACACAGCCCGCCAAAAAAAATCCCCGGATTGAAAAAATCAATCCGGGGATGTCCCATTTTTATCCACCGATTTTAATGGACATGGCTTCCGTCCGCGAAGCCCCAGTCCACCACTCAGGCAGGTCTTCTGATTTCCCCGCCCTCCCGGCTGCCTTCCCATCCCAATCTGTTGAGACAGTGGCAAACAACCGCCCAGAGGGTTCCTTCACGCTCCCGAAATCCTTAAGAATGAAGGGGGGGTTACAGCGGCGGGCCCATCCTCGACTTTCACGAGGTTCCCTGTTAAGCTCCTTAAGAGCACCTGAGTAGCCTTTGCAATTAAGCCGAAAAAAACGCTGATGTCAAGGGAAAAATGGGCAACCGTGGAATTGCAGCAATAGGGTGGAAATCAGCGCAGACAGAAAAACCTTCCCCCGTTCTTCAAGGAATAGGGGAAGGCTTCAGGAGGTTATCAGAAACGGCTGTCTTATTTGAAATAGTCGTCTCTGGCCTTTTTGAGCTGAAGCAGGTTTTCCAGCGGCGAGGGCGGGGCGATCCCGCATCCCGGGCAGAGAAAATCCGTTCCGTTATCAAGGGCCTGGGTGGCCTCTTGGTATACGGCCTCCGGCGTTCCGCTGAAGAGGGTGGTCGCGGTGGCCACGTTGCCGAAGACCTTTGTGCCTTTCTTATGGGCGATTTCCACGGCCCGTTTCATATCCGCCTTTTCCTCGATGCTGATCCCCACCACCCCGGTGTCGCACATGAGATCGATGATCGAGTCCGTATTGCCGCACACATGGAGCACCACCGGCCCCTTTGACCGGGTTACCACCTCCTTGAGCACGGGAACCACAAACTTTTCGAAAAAGTTCGCCCTGATGAGCGCCGGACCGGCCGTCGGTTCCGCCAGGACATAGTAGTCGGCCCCGTTATCAAAGGCGAAATTGATGGCGGCAATGGCCGCCTCCTTGGTGATCTCCAGGACCCTGTGCACATTTTCGGGCTTTTTGTAGATCCATTTCATATACTGCTCCGTGCCCACCAGGTTGGCGGCGCAGGTAAACGGTCCCTCGGTCTCCCCGAATATGATCAGATCGTCTCCCACCTTTTCTTTCAGAAGCCGGAAGTGCTCCTTGAACATGGGAAACCGGCCCCGCTCCAGATAGTCGGCCGGAAACTCGATATTCTCGATGCTGTCTGCATAGGGATGCCTTTGGATGGAGTATTGAATATCCTTCTGGGGGGTCCCCAGTTTGCACCCGAAGGCCTCGCTCAGGCCCACGATATCCCACCCCATGGCCTTGACCCATTCGAATTGGCCATATTTGTGACCGGCATAGGCCAGTTCGGTCATGGCCGCCGGATCGGTATCCGCAAGGGGCCTCGCATACCCGCATGCATCCATGAGTGCCACAACGCCATAGGTGGTGGTGCTGCCGCATGGGGTCTTGTCCACATCCTTCCCCATAAAACGGTTCCAGAATCTTTCTCTCAAGGTCATTTCACCCATTTTTCGCCTCCTTATCCAAAACGTTAACGCACGATGATGTCAAAAAACGGATCGTCGCATCTCTGGGAAGGGCCAGACCAAGGACCACCTCGGCGGCCTTGACCAGCGATGAGGGGACAGGGCACGCCAGATGACATCTTGAAGCCTCTGCGAGACTAAATATCGGGCACCGGGTCAGGGGGACGAACAACTCTTTCAGCGTGATCGGATCCAATGCCTCGGCGAGCTTCCGGATCTGGCCGCACTCGGACCGGATGTCGAAACGGACCGTCTTCCCCTCTTTCCATGCCCGAATCGAGCAGATAAACCCGCAGATCCCCGGATCCACGGCCACCCGGACGCCCTCCGGACCATCCCCCTGGCTGGATCCATTCGCAG
The DNA here is from genome assembly GCA_046484725.1 of Candidatus Desulfacyla sp. Lineage (GTDB taxonomy): Bacteria > Desulfobacterota > DSM-4660 > Desulfatiglandales > Desulfatiglandaceae > AUK324. Next base: position 5,751 of record JAWOIH010000365.1, read on the forward strand.
TCTCCCGACTCACAGTTGATCCCATCATCCCATCATCCACCATCAGGCGCCGGAGGTCAGAAGTTAGAATTCGGATGTCAGAGGTCAGAAGTCAGAAAAGACAGCATCCCCATCATCCAACCATCCAGCATCCAGTATCCAGTATCCGGTTCTATTTCTGATGAAGGATCTCCTCCGGAACCAGCCCTTCCAAATGGGGAAACTGGTCCGTCATATGGGGGATCTGCATCGACTCCATGAATTGCTTTTCAAAATCGGGCTCTACCGTCAGCTCGATATATTCTACATTACGGGAGATCCAGTTGGCGTCCTCACGCATCTCACGGTCCAGAAGGACCACCCTCGCGCCGTCGCCGGCCGCATTTCCCACAGAGAGGATCTTCTCGATCTCACAATCCGGGAACAGCCCCATGATCAGGGCCTTTTCCCTGGCCACATGGGTGCCGAAGGCCCCGGCGATCTTAATGGTATCGACCTTATCGATCCCCATGCGCCGCATCATGAGTTTGCACCCGGTGTAAAGCGCCCCTTTGGCCAGCTGGATCTGACGGATGTCTTTCTGGGTGATCACCACGTCCTTGTCGATGGAGGTCTCATCGGCCCAGGCGATGACGAACTCCTTCTGTCTCGGGTTGTCCGGGTTTGTGCGGAAGCGCTTGGATTTCTGATGCTTCGAAAATCGTCCGCTCTTCTCCACCACGCCGGATCGGTAGAGTTCGGCCAGGACATCCAGGATCCCGGACCCGCAGATCCCCTTGGTCCGCATCTCTTCCGGCTTGGAGTATTTCAGCCATGCCTCGCGGCCGATGACCTTGTAGTCCACCTCGTGGGTCTCCGTGTCGATCGTGATCCGTTCGATGGCCCCAGGCGCGGCCCGCATCCCGAAGGCCAGCTGGGCCCCCTCCAGGGCCGGACCTGTGGCGCAGGAGGAGGATATGAGCTTGTCTTTGTTTCCCAACACCAGTTCGCCGTTGGTGCCGATGTCGATGATGAGCTGAAGGGTTTCGCTCCGGTGGGGTTTCTCGCACACCAGTACGCATACATTGTCCGCCCCCACGAAACCAGCCTCGTTGGGCATGATGAATACCCTGGACGATCGGTTGATCCCGATCCCGAGGTCTCGGGCCCGGATATCCAGGCTCCGGTGAATCACGGGCGGAAAGGGCGCCAGGCCCACGTACTGGGGATCCAGCTTGAGCAGGATATGGTGCATGGCCGTGTTCCCGCCCAGGGTCAGGTCGACAATGTCGGACGGTTCGAGCCGCAGATAGGTCTTCCCTTCATCAGGGGCTTCCACCATAAGGGCCTGACCGTTTGCGTCCTTTACCACCTTGCCGTTTGCGTCCTTCTCCTTTTTCTTCGGCGGATAGGTACCTTCACAGGCCTTCTTCACCAGTTCGTTGAGCCCTTCGATGATGTCGTCGCTCATCCGCTCCAGGCCGCCCGGGGTCTGCATGTGATAGGTGATCCGCGACATCACGTCTTCGCCGTACTTGCACTGGGGGTTCATCATGGAGACCGTATCCAGCACCTCCATGGTCCTCATGTTGCAAAAATAGGCGGCCACCGTGGTGGTCCCCACATCGATGGCCAGGCCGTAGTAGTCCTCCACCCTGCCAGGCCACACCTTGATGACCTCCTTGTCCATCCAGACAGCGGCGGTGATGGTCCATCCGCCTTTGCGGATGGCATTGGGAAGGTCCCGCAGGGCGAACCAGTCAATGTCGAGATCTTTGAACCCATATTCTTTTTCCAGGGCCTGGGTCATCCGCTCGAAATCCCCCAAGGGGTCCTCGAAGGTGGGCGGCGTCACGGTCACCGTATAGACCTTGACCGCCGGATTCCAGTTGATCTCGATATCCCGGGCCGCCTTGCTCACCACCTGTTTGCCGGCCCTCGACTCCTCGGGGACGAAGACCAGTATGTCATCCCGGATCTCCGCCACACATCCCAGACGGTACCCGGCCGCCCGCTGCTCGGGGGTGATGAATTTGGCCTCCTCCTGCTGCCAGGCGCTCACATGACCGGGATCCGACACAACCCCGAACTTTTCGAACGATCCCTTTTCAATCCGGACCTTGCACTTGCCGCAGACCCTCTTTTCACCGCACAGGGTCTCGATGTCCACCCCGAGGCGGCGCGAGGCCTCGATGATGTTGATCCCCTTGTCAACCTCTCCCCGTCTCCCTGACGGCTGGAAAATAACCTTCACCTTACCGCTTTCGCCCATTTAACAAACTCCTCGGCTCCCTGTTGGATTTCCGTGCAACTCAACAGCAAATATCCAATGATCCCTATTCACGATTCAATCTACTTCGCCTGCATTTCCCTCAGCCGGCCGATCATCTTGATGGCCTCCTGTACTGCATTGCCGGCGCTGTCCGCATACCCATCGGCCCCGAACAGGTCGGCCGTATCGCTGGTTACCGGCGCCCCGCCCAGCATGATGGCCACATTGGGATTCTTTTCTTTGATCATCTTGATGATCTTTTCCATGCCCATCATGGTGGTGGTCATCATGGCCGACAGGGCCACAATCTCCGAATCCGTGCGGAGCTGCTCCTGCACGAATCTCTCAAGAGGGACATCCCTCCCCAGATCGTGGACCGTAAATCCCGCCACCTCGAACATCAATTTAATGATATTCTTGCCGATGTCGTGCACATCCCCTTCGACGGTCCCGATCACCACCTGGCCCTTCGGCTTGTCTCCCAGGTCTTCAAGGGTGATATGGGGCTTGAGGATATCCAGACCCACATACAGGGCATCCGCGCACATAAGAATTTCAGGCACAAAATACTCCTGCTGATCATACAACTCCCCCACTTCTTCCATGCCCGAGGCCAGGCCGTTCATCA
>JAWOIH010000408.1:0-4407 GCA_046484725.1 Candidatus Desulfacyla sp.
TATTGTTCCCTGAAGCCAGATGCCCCTCCTGTGTCAGAACCCGATGAAATGCGCCCCTTCCTCACTGACGCACTGGCGCGTTTTCCCGATAAACCGACCCTCATCCTGGGAAATGTTACGGAACAAGATATGCGTCACGACCAGGAATGGGTGGATGTCCCGGCGCTGGGCGAGTATCTGGAGGCCATCGCCCATGCCTGTCCCCGATTCAACCTGTGGCTGGAACTGCCTCATGGGATGCTTGCCCGCGCCGGCGTCCTCATAACCCGGGTTGTCGAGACCGGCAAAGAGAGGGGAAGGCGTTGGGTCAGGGTCAATGCGGATATGCAGTCCCCGCTCTATAATGGGAGGCGCGGCATCTATCATGGGATCGTCAATTTGTCAAGACCCGATAGCGACAAAACGAATTCAACGACGCGCATCATCGGTCAGGCCGGGGGACCGGGAAACCGGATAGATCTTCCGGATGCCCCGGCGGTCATTCAGGAAGGCGACGTCCTGATCTTCACTCACACGGGGGCAACCGGTGCGGAACTGCTTGCAGAAGACAAAGGATGGGATGACGTGCCTCAGCACTATCTGCATGCCCGGAGCCTGTGCCCGGTCGATATTCACCAGAAGCAACGGAGGAACCATACGGAAAAACAGGACAATTCGACCGGGAGACGGGATCATGAATGAGGCTGACCCGGGACTGGCCCGTAAAGAACGGATTGCCCTGGTGTCCGCGCCCTGGCCCCTGTTTGACCGGCCGTCGATTCAATTGGGCGCCCTCAAGGCCTTTCTCGAAAAGGACCTTCCCCATATTCGGGTAGACACCTTCCACGCCTACCTCAACATCGCCCAGGCCATCGGCTACCCGCTCTATCATGTCGTTTCTGAACGGTCGTGGATTGCAGAATCCCCCTACGCCGCCCTCCTCTACCCTGACCGGATGGGAACGATCGCCCGCTACTGGCGCCGAAAGGGACGCGGCCATCCCCGGTTAAGGGTGACGGACTTCGGAAACCTCTGCCGCCGCATAGAGACCGCCTCTCTTGGGGTTGTGGAATCAGTGCCCTGGGAAAGGTATCTCCTGGTGGGATTCTCCGTCTGCCTGGCCCAATTGACCAGTTCTCTCTATTTCATCCGTGAAATCAAGCGACGCGCGCCCGAGGTAAGGATCGTCGCAGGCGGGTCCGCCTGTGCAGGGGCCTTGGGTGAAAGCCTGATTCAGACCGTTCCGGAGATCGATTATGTGATTCGCGGCGAGGGGGAATTGCCCCTGCTCCAACTGACCGAGGCGTTGCGGGCCTGCCATGAGGGGACACAGTTGCCGGACATCCCCGGTCTGATCCGTGGAGGAGGCCCCCCGGCCAAAGATACGGATCACCAGGTCCCTGATTTAGATGAACTCCCGATCCCCGACTATACGGATTATTTTCGCGACCTGTCCTCTTCCGGCCCCCGGCATGCCTTTTTGCCTAAGCTTCCCATGGAGATGTCGCGGGGGTGCTGGTGGAACAAGGGGGGGACCGGGTGCGCCTTCTGCAACCTCAACCTCCAGTGGCGCGGGTATCGGTCAAAAAGCCCGGAGAAGACCGTCCTGGAAATCGACGCCCTGGTCAAGCGTCACCAGGTCCTGTCAATATCCTTCATGGATAATCTCCTCCCCGCCCGGGGACTGGAAGGGCGCTTTCACGCCATTCGAGGGCTGGGGCTGGACCTTCGGCTCTTCTCTGAGATTCGGGCCAAGACATCCCGGACCGTTCTCGAGGCCATGGGATCGGCCGGCATGGAGGAGGTCCAGGTGGGCATAGAGGCGCTCAGCACCGGACTCCTCAAGAAACTCAACAAGGGGACCACGGCCATGGATAATCTGGAGATCATGAAGCACTGCGAGTCCCATGATCTCCCGAACCTCACCGCGAATTTGATCCTGGGCTTTCCCTCCAGCGATTCCCAAGACGTGGCAGAGACCCTGAATAATCTGACCTTTGCCTTTCCCTTCCGGCCGCTGAAAGGGATTGATCTCTGGCTCGGGTACGGGAGCCCCCTGTGGCGGGACCCGGACCGATACGGAATTCGCCTGAAGGGAAATCACCCGGATTATCGGCATCTGTTCCCGGCGGAAGCGCTGGGAGAACTTCGGTTCATGATGCAGGGATATCATGGCGGGGTCCGGCGCCAGCGCCGGCTATGGGCGCCGGTCCGGAAAAAACTGGCGGAATGGCGTGCGTTTTATGACCGTATGCATCAGGAACCCGGGTTTGATCCGATACTCTCATACAGGGACGGGGGGACATTCCTGATTATCCGTGAGCGTCGGCCCGATGACGAACCCATGACCCATCGCTTGAAAGGGACCTCCCGGGCCATTTATCTCTTCTGCGAGACCCAGCGTTCCATGGCCGAAATCCTTCCCCGGTTTCCGCAGTTCGGCGAAAGCCGTATCCGACCCTTCCTCCGGATGATGGTGGATAAGCGTCTCATGTTCGCGGAGGGGGAGCGATACCTGGCCCTGGCGGTCCCTCAGAATCCCTTGCGGAGCATTCGGGCATAATAGGTGCCGGAGGTATACAAGGCCCCGGCCGGGTTGTGGCCGAGGACCCGGTCCTTTGCAACCAGGACGGTGCAGAATGCCTCGCTGTATTTGAAAAACAGCGAGTCATGGCCGACGCACAGACCCACCAGGATGTTGAAATCGGTCTTTTCCCGGTTCAGGATGGTGGCCTGGGTAATGGGGCTGCACATGGACTCAAAACCTCCGATCCGTACCTTCTCCGAGTCCTTGATGCCGATCGTTTCCTTGGGCGTGGCGCCCGCCTTACAGACAACGGACACCACTTCAAACCCCTGTGCCTCCAGTATCCGGGTCAGGGCCTTTGCCTCGGGGTGAAGCCCCGTGCAAAAGGCGACACCCAGCTTATGATATCCCATCTTCTGTGCAAACTCGCAGATCTCCTGGACCCGTGGCTTGACGGGATGCAATACATAGGGCCGGATATCCCTGTTGCTGTAACACTCGGATTCCTGGATCGAGGCCATCCTGGCAAATTCATGGACCTCAGGCCTTTCGTATTCCTTTTCAGCCTCCGAAATGGTCTCCCGGTAGTTTATCGTGGGACATGACTCGGGTCCCTTCCCATCCTCCGTCTGACAGATTCGATCCTTAACGGAACACTTGGCGCATTCCGGACTTCTCCCATCCTTCATGGCATCCCCTTTCTCACCTGTTCTTTCCGTGATTCTTTCCCTCGCCGCTCCCTTTTCCCTGGCCTTTACCCTGTCCCTTACCCTTCCCTCGCGTGCCGAGTTTTTCCTTTTCCTCGTCGGTAAGGGCCTCCTCGGCCGCATTTCTCGTTTCGAAAGGCCCTTTCAGTATGATGGCGCCCTCTTCCGGCTCGTGATCGGTAATCGCAACGATGCCGGACTCGCTTTCGGTGATGTAATATTCCGCAGATATGGCCTGGGCGCTCCAGACCAAGACTGTCGCTGCCGCAATAGGTATAATACATCGGAAATTTGCCATTTTGCCGCCTCCTTTTGAGTTGAGTGATTCCATATCTTCATCATCCTACTAACGCCATTCGGGTTTCCCGGTCAAGGTTTTTCAAAGGAGCACGGCCTTATTCCGGACAGCGTCGCACATCGTCATGCGGTCATGGAGCCCCATAACCTTGACAATGAGGTTGAAAAGGTCGAGCGGTCCTTCACTGCCGCCCTGGGGATCCGAATCCTTCCACCATCGGTTGTTGAGATAAAATGCATTTTGTGCTAAGAAATGTTTATATAGATAATAACAATCTCAAGGTCCTGCTCGACCATAGGGGCGGGGTCTCATTTTTAACCTGCTTGGTGTAGGGAGGGCGCTTATGTGGGAATATACGGATAAGGTGAAGGAGCATTTCCTGAATCCCCGGAACGCCGGGGAAGTGGAGGATGCAAATGCCGTGGGCGAAGTGGGCTCCATGGCCTGCGGAGATGCCCTTAAACTGACGTTGAAGGTGGACGACGACGGCAAGATTGAAGACGCGAAATTCCAGACATTCGGTTGCGCCAGCGCCATTGCCTCGGCCTCTGCCCTCACCGAAATGCTCAAGGGGAAAAGTGTGAAAGAGGCTGAAAAAATCACCAATCAGGACATTGCCGATTTTCTCGGGGGCCTTCCCAAAGAAAAGATGCACTGTTCCGTCCTGGGCCGGCAGGCCCTTGAATCGGCCCTTTCCAACTACAGAGGAGAGGCGCCCAAGGAACAGGAAGGGGAGATTGTCTGTGAGTGCTTCGGGGTCACGGATAAAGAGATAGAAAAGGCGGTTCGGGAGAATAATCTCACCACCGTGGAGGAAGTCACCAATTATACCAAGGCCGGCGGCGGCTGCGAGTCGTGCCACGACGCCATCCGGGAGCTGATTGCCAGGGTTCGAG
>JAWOIH010000474.1:0-2881 GCA_046484725.1 Candidatus Desulfacyla sp.
TTTACAAGATTGGTGACCCCGTATCCTTTCTCCAGGAGACTGCGCTCTTCAAAGGGCGAGAGGATCCGGCTCGTAAATCCGGCTGGATGCAACACCGGCCAGAATCGGTTTCCGGGTCGTGCAAAATGATGGCCGACCGCACCTGAATACAATCCCGGATTGATTCCGCAGAACAGGACCTTCAAACCCGGCCGGATCAGGTCGGGAACGCTTCTTCCTACAGCAGCGGCAATCTCTTCTCTCGTCGGCTTGTAGGGTTTGTTCATTGGGCTAGAATTTCTTTATCGCTTCTCTCAGTCGCTTGCGGGTATCCGGGGAAAACCAGCACTCAATGAAGGCTTGGGTTTTCTCTTCTTCGTGTTCCCGGACCTGGGCTTCGATGGTCTCCACTCGATTCTGCTTGATCAAGGCAAAGGCCCGGGGAACCGATCCCAACTGGTCCGCCTTCTCAACGGACTTGGGCAGGACGCTTTCCAGTGGAAGCACCTGGTCGACCATTCCCATCCGGAGCAAATCCTCTGCAGGGTGGAGGTCCCCTGTTTCAAGAACATCGCGAGCCTTACTCACTCCCAGTATCTGCCGGGCGATGCAGTCGGGAAGATACGGCACAGGCACGCCAAGCTTGATCTCATTTAGTCCCATCAGCTTTCGCCCTTCTGCGATATGCCGGTAATCACAACACAGCGCCAGAATGGAGCCCCCGGCTATGGCATGGCCCGTGATCGCTGCTATCGTCGGCTTGGGAATCGTGTACAGGTCCAGGCATGTCTGATTGAAGCAACGGTAAAAGCGGGCGACCTGTTCCTGATCGGCCTCATACAGCCAGGGAATGTCGAAACCAAGAGAGAAAATCTTATCATTGGCGCTGGTTATGACAATGCCGCGCACTTCCGAATCTCGCTTCATCTCCTGAAGAGTTTCCGCCAATTTCGTGACAAGTTCAAGGTTCAATGCATTGGTGACATCACGGGAAAGCTTCAATATCGCTACTCGATCCTGGCGCTCGACGGAAATCATGAAGACCCTTCTCCTTATTTTGACCGGCGGATAGCCCGGGACGAGGGAAGGGGGGACGCCCGTGACTTATGGACTTTCAAGCAACCCTTGGATAACGGCATGGTCCAACTCCCGCCGCCCGCGCACCACCGATTTGCTTATCGGCGAGGGGCTTATCTTGCCAATCTCTCTTCCTCTTTCCCAGCAACAGCTCGCCCAAGCGATCAAGAAAAGCGTCCCGATCACCATCGTTTCGAAAAATCACCCTCCTTTCGATCCCTCGGATGATGATATGGTGCAGCGCCCCTGCAGCGTCTATTCGTGATTGACGTGGCATAGGCACTTTTTACAGCAAATAATCCATTATGTCAATAATTCACGGGCGTCCCCTTGAACCCCAGGGAGCTCAAGGCCATCTGCAAACAACCCCTTCGTTTCAAGTCTGCCGAAACCCTGCGAAAATATCTCCTCGGCCCTGATCAGAAAACCTCTTCACCTTTCTCCGCATCCCCGGCGTGCCCCCTACGAACAATCATGCCGAGCAATCCCTTCGCAAAATGGTCATCTTCCGAAAAGTGTGCTTCGGAACCAGGTCCGAAAAAGGGATCAAGTCCCACAGCGTCATCCCCAGCCTCGTGCAGATAGCAAAAAGGCACGGCGTCCATCCCCTCTCGTTTCTCAAAACCCTTCTCACCTCCGACGCAGCTACCGCACAGGCAGCGCTCTATAATAATTCCAGTTGATGTCGAAGATTTAAGGCAGATATACTATCGACCTGGCCCTTCCCCGGTCTCGGCTGGAGCACGGGCGTGGCAGGGCACACTGCCTCATCAATAGGCCGGAGGGACTAAACTGTTACGAACCACAGCATGACCGCAATAGGGATAACGCCCCAAGCTATCGTAACTTGAAACCAATTTCGCTCTCAACGGATTCAGATGGATATAACGGACCAGTTCTAACAGGTATCTGTCTTCCTGGCAAAGAATGGATTTATAGCGATTTTGAAAAAGGTGGCCGGATCTGCCATGACGCCTATTATAGGTGACGGCATAGCCCGTCAAAAGCCTTTTCAGCAGGTTTGAAATCGTGTCATTCCCCGTTTTCAAAAGCAGATGAAAGTGATTGGGTATTAATGCCCATGCGAAGCACGGCGTTTGGGTCTCAACCAGTAAATCACCCAGACGCTCAATGAAATTCAAATAGTCCCTCTTATCCGAAAAAATCGCCTGGCGATAAATCCCTCTTCCGATAACATGGTGAACTGCGCCCGCAGAGTCTATACGTGCTTTTCTTGGCATTGGAATCGCCTATCAAGCTTCTCACCAATGTCAATTCATATCTTCATGTACGTCCCCAAAACCCCCACTGGATTCCCTGGTTGGGCAGGTTTCAGATTCTATCCTGCTCTTCTGCTGCAATGTCAGGCACCTTGGCCATAGCCATCTTAAACTTTTTTTGTTGCCTCGTTTGGCACGCTCGCCAAGATACTCTTCCGTCATGAGCGCTGAAATCTTTTCGGCCAATGCCAGAGTGACCAATTGATTTATGGAAATGTTTTCCCTTTCCGCCAACTCACGCACTTTGTCATGCAGCGAATCAGGCAATCTCAGGCTAATTGTGCTCATGGCAATTCTCCTATTCGTTCGAGGAACTCCTTCGGGGTTACAATCTGCAACCCAAATCTCTCCGCACCCTCGAAATCGCGTTTGTTATACGTCACGATGAAATCGCACCCGGCAGCAACGGCCAGTTCCAAAAATGTCACATGTCAAGGCCCCATTACCTTATGTTATGCTACGGCTTCTTCCGGAAGCTCCCAGCCCGGAAAAACCAGAACTCCTGGATGGACCTTCAACGCAGTGGCTAAAACCTTGGCGCGCTC
>JAWOIH010000074.1:0-5748 GCA_046484725.1 Candidatus Desulfacyla sp.
ACTTCCCATGACCACAAAACGGCTGCTCATACTCATACCGACACTCGTCATACTCTTTTTGTGCCAATCCTACCTGTGGGTCCCCACCTATGAGGAGCAGACAAAGGGAAATCCGGATCGCCTCCACAATTATATCACACCTTCCCTGGGGGATGCCACCTCTTTAAATCCGATCATATCCTCCAATGCCACCAGCAGCCAGATCGAAGCCCTGGTCTTTGAAGGGCTTCTTGACAGGGACGAGGAACTCCGATTTCGGGGCCGGGTCGCACGATCCTGGGAGATCTTCGAAGAGGCCTATGTTTGCGTGAACCCTGCGGCCCAACTCTTAAGGGCGGAAGCGACGGATGCCGACCGGCTCATTCAAATTCTTCGCACGGCCCGGGAACGGCCGGACGGACTGGCCCCTGACCTGAGGGCCGCACTGGGTCGCATCCAGGAGATCGTCCAGATACCCCCGGAAAAACGGACCGAAACCCGACGGCTGAAACCCTCTGATGGAGCGGAGACAGAACAGCACATCCGTGTGGACATCCAGGCCCCTGCCCGCATCAAGCTGGTCCTTACGGAGGTGGATCCCGACCTCTTGAAAAACCTTTCAAGTCTGCTGGGAGAGGACTATTTCACCACCTTTGATCCTGCCTCCTTCGTCACAACAGACCCCCCCGTGGACAGGGCGATCCTGGCGAAATGGGCCGACGAACTCCTTCCGGCTGTCGAGCACAACCCGGTGATCATCTTTCACCTGAGACCGGACATCCGTTTCCATGACGGTCAGATCCTGAACGCCGATGACGTGCGGTTCACTTTCCAGGCCATCATGGACCCGGCCAACCTCTCCCCCAGGGTCTCGGATTATGAACCGGTGAAAACGGTCGAGGTCATCGATCCCCTGACCGTCCGTATCGTCTATAAGCGCCTTTACAGCCCTGCCCTGGGCACATGGGGCATGGGGATCCTCCCCGAGCACCTCCTGAACCGGGAGGCGCTCAGGAAAGAGGCGGAACGCCTCGGCAGGGATCCGGAAAAATTCACCATGCGCCAGAGCCGCTTTGACCGCCACCCCGTGGGATGCGGCCCTTTTATGTTTGAGAGATGGGAATCCGATCAATTCATCTCACTCAAACGTTTCGATACCTACTGGGAAGGACCGGCCCATTACGACAGATATGTGATGCGCATCATCCCCGACCTCCTGACCCAGGAGATGGAGTTTTACTCCGGGACCCTGGACAGCTACAATGTACAGCCCCACCAGGTGGAACGGTTGGAAATGGACCCCAGGTTCCAGTCCTTTTCAGGTACCTCGTTCGGATACACGTACATCGGGTACAACATGCGGAGGCCCCCCTTTGACGATGTGCGGGTGCGCAGGGCCCTCGGCATGGCCCTCAACGTGGACCAGATCATCTCGTATGTGCTCTATAACCAGGGGGAGAGGATCACGGGTCCGTTTGTGATACAGACCGATTATTACGATCGTCGCATCCCCCCTCTCCCCCACGATCCCAAAGGGGCCTTGAGGCTCCTTGCCGAAGCCGGCTGGCAGCGCAATGATGCGGGCTGGCTCGAAAAGGATGGTAAAAAACTTGAATTCACCCTCATCACCAACAGCGGCAATGACATACGAAGGGCCGTTTTGGCCATTGCCCAGGATGCCTGGAAACAGATCGGCATCGATGTCCGCACCGATGTGCTGGAATGGTCGGTATTCATCCAGGAACGGGTCAACAAAAACGATTTTGACGCCCTGGTCCTGGGGTGGGTCATGGGGATCGAGCCGGACCTTTACCAGATATGGCATTCCAGCCAGACCCATCCCCATCAACTTAATTTTGTGGGTTTCAAAAACCCGGAAGCGGATGATCTCATCGTAAAAATCCGGCAGGAGTACGATCATGAAAAGCAGGTGGCCTACTGCCATCGACTCCATGCGCTGATTGCTCAGGAGCAGCCCTATACCTTCCTATATGTAGGGAAATGGACCGCGGTCCTGGACAGGCGGATCGTCATCAAGGATCTGGACCAGGACGGCGTCATGCTGTACAAGGCTATCCAACCAACGAAAACAGGTGATTATACCTTTCACTTCAACAAATGGGTCAAGGTTCCCGAGATGCCCCAGCTTTCCGTCGAGGAATAGCAGCGAGGATTCTTGAATGTTCTCATTCATTGGCCGAAGCATTGTACAGAAAATCGTGACTCTCTTTTTTGTATCGATCGTCTCATTTCTTATCATCCACCTGGCCCCTGGAGAACCGAGTCAGGTAGACCCGATGAACCCCAAATTCACACCTGAGATGGTTGAACGATTTAAAAAGGAATTTCATCTGGATAAGCCACTTTACGTCCAGTACCTTTATTTTTACAGAGACCTGTTTACCGGAAGGATCGTCTCGTGGAAGGACAACCAGCCCGTACTCTCAAAGATCTGGGAACGATTTCTGAACAGCCTTCCGCTGTTCATTGTGGGGACCATCCTGACATGGACGATTTCATTTCCCATTGGGATCCGATCCGCCATTTTCAGAGGGGGGGGGTATGACCGGAGCGCCACCTTTTTCTCGTACCTCCTCATATCCATCCCCGGCTTCTTTTTCGCCTATATTCTGATCATTCTCGTGGTCACGACCCTCCATGTGCCGGTCATCGGCATGGAGACCTTCGGATTAGGGGCGTCTTCGTGGGTGCACACGCTCATGGACCGGATCTGGCATCTCCTGATCCCCTCCGTTCTGGGCGCCACCGGCGGCATCGCCGTCCTGTCCAGGTATGTACGGAGTCAGATGCTCGAGGTGGAGGGCCAGGATTATGTAAGGACCGCCAGGGCCAAGGGGCTCACGTCGGACCAGGTCCATTACAAGCACGCCTTGAGAAATGCCCTCCTCCCTTTTGTGACCATGTTCGGCCTGATCCTGCCGGGCCTCATCGGAGGGTCGGTCATTATTGAGTCGATCTTTTCGTGGCCCGGCATGGGAAGGATGGCCTATGAGGCGATACTGGCCAGGGATTACCCGATTATTCTGACCGTCAACTTCATCTCCGCGGTCCTGGTTCTGGCCGGCACATTTATATCCGATATCCTCTACCTGGTGGTGGACCCGAGGATTCGACTGTGAGGATTGTTGATTGGCGACTGGCGATTGAACGACTGACTCATAAACGGCATTACCGATGCCTGAACGGGGAACGCGGAGCTCGGAACGCGGAACAAGAGAAGGTAAAAGCCATTTCATGACCGCACATGACCACTTCATGACGACAGAACGACGGCGAAGCCAATGACCGTCGAGTGACAACCCAATGACCAAAGATCAACTGAAATTGGAATCCCCTGCGGCTCCCAGGCGGACACGCGTGCAGGAGCTGTGGGAGCTTTTCAGGGAGAACAGGCTTGCGATCCTGGGCCTGATCATCTTTGTCCTCTTCTTCATGACTGCCATCGGCGGGGTCGTTCTCACATCCGGTCAGCAACCTGTCTTTGACCCGGCCATGGTCCGGCTTCAGGAAAAACTCCTCCCCCCCCTCACAAGGCCCCACCTTGAGGCCTTGCAGCCCGCAGAGGTTCCGGCCCTGGGCATCTATCTGTTTGGGACCGATGATCTGGGCCGGGATGTATTCGCAAGGATGCTCCAGGGGGCCTGGGTCTCCCTTACCGTCGGCTTTGTGGCCGTCGGCATCGCCGTCCTGGTGGGCATATTCATGGGGGGCATTGCCGGATACTTCGGACAGGATCACATCCGTCTCGATCATATCCTGATCTTCGTCATTCTGTCGGCCGGGGCGGGACTCCTGTTCGTCGGCTCCACCGGTTCAGGGGTGGCGTGCATTGTGGCGGGCCATCTATATATCCTCTACCGTCTTCTTTCAAAAATTTTGCGTGGAAAACTACAATCCCCCGGACTGCTCCATAAAAAGGCCATATCCATCGATACGATCATCATGAGACTCGTTGACATCATGCTCTGCTTCCCGAGCTTTTTTCTCATCCTCACGGTGGTCGCCCTTGTCCCTGCCAGCATGTACAACATTATGATCGTCATCGGTCTTACGAGCTGGATGGGGACCACCCGCTTTGTCCGGGCCGAGTTTCTCTCCCTGAGGGAACAGGACTTCGTGACCGCGGCAAAGGCCCTGGGCGTGGGCCATTTCCGGATCATATTCCGCCACATGATGCCCAATGCCATAGCCCCGGTCCTGGTGTCCTCCACCATCGGCATTGCCACCGCCATCCTGACCGAGGCCGGCCTCAGTTTTCTGGGGTTCGGCGTCCCCCCCCCGCACGCCACCTGGGGGAACATCCTTGCGGACGGCAAGCGTTTCATCTTTGACGCGCCCTGGCTCACCTTCATTCCGGGCATCGCCATTCTCATCGTGGTACTCTGCTTCAACCTCTTCGGCGAGGGATTGCGCGACGCCCTGAACCCCAAGCTGCGGGAAAGAGGGTAGGCACTACTCATGAAAGATACGCTCCTTTCCGTTCAGGACCTGAAGGTATATTTCCGGGGGAGGAACACGGTGGCCCGGGCCGTGGACGGGATCAGCTTCGATATCCGTCCGGGAGAGACCGTCTGTCTGGTAGGTGAATCCGGATGCGGCAAGACCGTTTCGGCCCTGACGATCCTCGACCTCATCCCAAGGCCGCCCGGTGAAGTCATGGGCGGAAAGGTCCTTTTCCGGGGGACGGATCTGTTGAACCTGAATGAGGCCGGCATGCAGAAGATACGGGGAAAACACATCGCCATGGTCTTTCAGGAACCCCTGACATCCCTGAACCCGGTCTTCACCATTTTAGACCAGATCGGGGAGGCGATTTTGGTCCACGAAACAGTGGACACGGATGAACTGCGCAAAAGATGCATCCAGCTCCTGAAAGATATCGGCATTCCCTCGCCCGAACAGCGCCTGAAGGACTACCCGCACCAGTTGAGCGGGGGCCAGCGCCAAAGGGTGATGATCGCCATGGCCCTGGCCTGCAACCCCGAACTCATTATCGCCGATGAGCCCACCACGGCCCTTGACGTCACGGTCCAGGCCCAGATTTTGAACCTGATGCAATCGATTCAACAGAGCTCTGCCATGTCCGTGCTCTACATCACCCACGATCTGGGGGTCGTGGCCAATATTGCCGACCGCGTCTATGTCATGTATGCCGGGATCATCGCGGAACAGGGAAATACCGAGCAGATCTTCAACAAACCGCGTCATCCTTATACCCAAGGTCTGCTGGCATCCCTCCCGGCCCGGTCCAGGCGGGGTCAAAGGCTCCACAGCATCCCGGGAACCGTGCCCAACCCCGCCTACAAACCCCCTGGATGTCCGTTTCATCCCAGGTGTCCTTTTGCGGTCCCAACCTGCAAGAGCCAATTCCCCGGTATGGTTGACCTTGGCGAGGGGCACCTGAGTCGATGCCCGGTCATGGGGAATTAAAAATTGAAGATTGAAAAATGAATATTGACGATTGTCCATGCAAAGGCTCATGAAAGGCGTGAAAAACCCGGATGATGGGTAAATTATCAGTTGGAGGAAGCATCATCGACGCATCCGTTACAGATCCCGCATCACCTATCGCCCTCCGTGTGGAAGGCCTGAAAAAATACTTTCCTGTGCGGCGTGGTTTTTTTCAGAGGATTGCAGGATGGGTCAAGGCCGTTGACGGGATCGGTCTTGAGATCCAGAAAGGGAAGACCCTGGGTCTTGTGGGCGAAAGCGGCTGCGGCAAATCGACCGTGGCCAGGCTGGTCCTGA
>JAWOIH010000119.1:0-8457 GCA_046484725.1 Candidatus Desulfacyla sp.
GGACGGCTTAACGGAACGAGGGATCCTGGCCCCGCAGGGCGAGGCGGCCTCACACGTCCAGCTTTCTGACTGCGGACCTTGCACCGTTTTGGACCGTATGTCAAGGGTGTTTCCATCCCCGTATCTCCGCATCCCTGTCAATTTCGTTGACTCCCTGCTTGACTTTATGGCCTGAAGCGGCTACGCTTTTGCGCGTTGCGGGTCGAAACGCAGCGTAGATCCTGCGACATGCGGGATTGCTGGTTGCTGGTTGATAGGTGATCGCTGATCGCTGATGGCTGATAAAGCAGCTAAGTATCGAGAGCTTAAAGGCTCAACAGCACAACAGCTCTAACCCTTGCGCCTAACGCCTGATGCCTAACAAAGGTGTCACGTATCCACGCTAAACCGTGAGACAGAGAAAAAAGGGATGGGTATGATGCACGAAGAGATCTTTTTGGGAAACGGGGCCATTGCATTAGGTCTCGTAGAGGCGGGCTGTCAGGTGGTCACCTCCTATCCGGGCACTCCCAGCTCCGAGATCCTGCCCGAGGTGGTTCGGCTCATCAAGTCAGAAAAGCTCAATACCTACGTGGAATGGTCGACCAATGAGAAGGTGGCCCTGGACAATGCATTTGCCGCGGCCGTTGCGGGAAAACGGGCGGCCTGCTGCATGAAGCAGGTGGGTCTCAATGTGGCTGCCGATTCCCTCATGAGCGCCGCTTATCTCGGGACCAAGGGAGGGCTTGTGATCATTTCCTGCGATGATCCGGGTCCCCACTCCTCACAGACCGAGCAGGATACCCGCCTCATGGCCCGTTTTGCCAAGGTGCCGGTCCTGGATCCTTCAGACCCTGATGAGGCTCGGCAGATGGCCGGCCTTGCCCTTGCCTTGTCCGAAGAATTCAGGATCCCCGTCATTTTGAGGCCTGCCATTCGGGTGTGCCATGCGCGGCAGGCACTGACTCGAGGAGAGATCCCGCACAATGGCCGGAAGGCATCCTTTGAAAAAGACCCGGGCCGATGGGCCGCGACCCCCCGATTCCGGTTTATTCTCCACGGGGAACTGAACCGGAAATTGAAAGAGATCAGTCAGCGGTTTGATACGCTTTCACCCTACAATTTTCACAACCTGACACCAGGGGAGAGATATCCCCTGGGGATCCTGGCCGCGGGGGTCCCTTACGCCGTGGTGAAGGACATTCTATCCGATGAAGGCCGGGACGATATCCCGGTCCTGAAACTGTGTGCCCCCTATCCCTTTCCCGAAAGACTGGCTGCTGAGTTCATGGCCGCCTGCGACAAGGTCCTCGTCATCGAAGAAACGGATACGGTGATCGAATATTTCCTGAGAGACCGCGAAAAGGTCCTGGGTCGGCTTTCCGGCCACGTGCCATCCGAAGGGGAACTGGTGCCCGAGGCCGTGTACGGCGTGATGGATCGAGTCCTCAGGTCCCTCAACCTGGACGGCTTGAATACCAGCGGCGACGGAGGGGCCGCCGAACTGGTCAGGGACCTCCATCTGCCCGTACGCAAACCGACCCTCTGCCCCGGATGCCCCCACAGGGCCTCCTTTTTCGCCATCCGCAAGGCCCGGCCCAAGGCCATATTCACCTCTGACATCGGTTGCTATACCCTGGGCCTCAACCTGGGGGGGGTCGACACCTGTCTCGATATGGGCGCGGGCATCACCATGGCCTCCGGATTTTATCATGCCTTTGCCCAGGACGGAATCGACCAGCCGATCGTGGCCACCATCGGGGATTCCACATTTTACCATTCCGGCACCGCAGGCCTTCTGAACGCGGTCTATAATGACGCGCGATTCATCCTGGTGATTCTCGACAACCAGACCACCGCCATGACCGGGATGCAGCCGACCCCCGGGCTGGGGATTCGGGCCGACGGCAGCCAGGGCAAAACGATCCCCCTGGAAAAGGTGGTGGCCGGCTGCGGGGTGGACTTCATCGAGGTGATCGATCCCTACGACGTGAAGGGGATGACCGGATTGATGAAAAAGGCCGCTGAATATGTCAATGCACCGGACGGGGGGATCGCCGTGGTTATCGCACGCCATCCCTGTGTCATTGCCTACCGGCAGGAGGCCATCCCAACCCGGGTGAAGGTCACGGTCACGGACGATTGCACGGATTGCAACTTCTGCCTGGACCGGTTTGAATGTCCGGCCCTCTACAAAGACGAGGCCATAGGGCATACTGCCGTCAACCAGGCCCTCTGCGCCCAGTGCGGAGTATGCATAGAGATCTGCCCCAAAGGGGCCATTGTGGCGGCATAGGTAAAGGAAAGAGATCAAAGACCATGGAAAATGTAAACTTTGTATTGAGCGGTCTGGGGGGTCAGGGGATCCTCTTCATGACCAAGCTGCTGGCCCAGACGGCCGTCAGCAAAGGTCTCAGGATCATGGCGGCCGAGACCCACGGAATGGCCCAGAGAGGCGGATCGGTCGTCTCTCATCTCAGGATCGGAGACGTGGCAGGGAGCCTGGTGAGGGCCGGATCGGCCCATGTCCTCCTTGCCCTGGAAGAAAACGAGGCCTATCGCAGCCTCCCCTTCCTCGCCCGGGGCGGGCGCATGTATGTCAACGCCCCACCCAGCGCCGTGGTGCGGGAAGAGGTCCGGCCCTACCTGACCGGGATGGAGATGTCGTGCCGTTTCTTTCCCGCCTCGGAGACCGCCAGGGAGTCGGGGGCGCCCATGGCCTCGAATCTGGCCCTCCTCGGTTTTTTTGCGGCCTTTCAGAACGGACCGATCCCCAGCGACGAACTGAGGCGAACCATCGAGCAGGTCAGTCCGGACCGGTTCAGAGAGATCAACCTGGAGGTCTTTGACCTTGGGTTCCAGAAGGGCTCTGCGGAAACCGCATAGGGAGATATGAACCGGCGCAGAGAGAGGGCCGCGGGGATTGTCCTTGCCGCCGGCGAGTCTTCCCGTATGGGCGGGACCAAGCAACTCCTGCCCGTCGGAAAAGAAACGCTTATCGAGCGGGTCCTGGGCCAGGTCCTGTCGTCTCGACTGGACAAGGTAGTTCTGGTCCTGGGGCATCGGGCCATGGAGATCCAGATTGTCATTGCCCGCCGCTTCGTCGATCCCAGACTGTGCATCATCGAAAACCGCCGATACCGGCAGGGGATCAGTTCCTCCATTGCGGCCGGCATTTCAGAGGTGGAAGGCGCCTATGACCATGCCATGATCTTTTTGGCCGACATGCCGTGCATCCCGTCGAATCTGATCGATCGCCTCCTGGAAAGGCATCTGGGTTCCGGAATGTCCATAGGGGCCGTTCAGGCCGATGGGAGACCGGCTCACCCGGTGATTTTCACGCGGGAGGTATATCCGGACCTGAAGGGTCTCAGAGGCGATGTGGGAGCCAGATCCCTGTTCCCCAAATATGGTGAATCGATCTGTCTGATCCAACCGGAAGGGGATTATGACAGCATTGATATCGATACCCCGGAGGACTATGCCGGTTTTAAGACCGGAGCAGGGTCATTGTGACAGGAGTAATTCTCATTATGAAGCGGTCTTGAAGCAACGCCACTGTGTGAGTGGCATCCTGCCGCGACGTTTCGCGGGCGGAAAGTCGCTCCCACAAGGTTATCGTTTAGAATTGAGAATTGCTGCCGTGACAGGCTTTGCGTCGTAAGACATGACAAGAAGGAGGGGTCTTTTCTGTAGATCCCCTATATACAATCCAAGGAGAGAAATATGGCGAATGTCGTAGTGGTCGGGACCCAGTGGGGAGACGAGGGCAAGGGAAAGGTGGTTGACCTCCTGACCGCCCGGTCGGATATGGTGGTGAGATTTCAGGGCGGCAACAATGCCGGCCACACCCTGGTAGTGGATGGGAAGCAGTTCATTTTTCATATTATTCCTTCCGGTATCCTTTACGAAGAGAAGAAGTGCCTCATAGGGAACGGGCTCGTGGTGGATCCGGAGGTTCTCCTGGAAGAGATCGACGATTTGAAAGAGGCCGGGATATCCGTTGGTCCGGAGAGGCTGTCGCTCAGCGAGAAGGCCCATATTATCATGCCCTACCACAAGGCCGTTGATCTGGCCAGGGAAACGGCCAAAGGAAAGGCAAAACTCGGGACCACCGGTCGCGGCATCGGCCCCTGTTACGAGGACAAGGCGGCCAGGACCGGCGTGAGGGCCGTGGATCTCCTGGACCCCGAGCTCCTGGAGGAGAAGGTCCGGGACAACCTGAAGGAAAAGAATTTCCTCCTGGAACGGTTTTTCGGCGCTGAGCCATTGGAGGTCGGGGCCATCGTGGACAGCTATCTGGCCATGGGAGAAAAGCTCGCCCCGCTTATCACAGACGTCTCCCTGGAGTTGGACCGGGCCGTCACAGCGGGAAAGCAGATCCTGTTCGAAGGAGCACAGGGGATACACCTGGACCTGGATCACGGCACCTACCCGTTTGTGACCTCTTCCAATCCCGCGGCAGGGGCCGCGTGCGCCGGTGCCGGTATTGGACCCAAACAGCTTCACCATGTGGTGGGGATCGTCAAGGCCTATACCACACGGGTGGGGGCCGGACCGTTTGTCACGGAACTGACCGATGAAACAGGGGACTACATCCAGGCGCGAGGCAAGGAATTCGGCGCCACCACCGGGAGACGCCGGCGCTGCGGGTGGCTCGATCTGGTGGTCGTGCGGGACTCGGTGCGTCTCAGCGGTCTGGACAGCCTGGCCATTACCAAACTGGATGTCCTCACCGGGCTCGAACGGCTCAGGGTCTGCGTGGGATACGAGATCCAGGGGGAAAAGGTGGAGCAACGCCCGGCGAGCCTCAAGAGGATGGCCGCCTGCGTCCCGATCTACAAAGAGATGCCCGGATGGCAGGAGGATATCTCCGCGTCCAGGGATCTCAGTCAGTTGCCCGTCGCGGCCCGGGCCTATATCCGGACCATCGAGGAGGTCACCGGCGTGCCTGTCTCCATTGTATCCGTGGGGGCCGGCCGGGAGGATACCATTGTAATCAAATATCCGGGGATGTAGGGATTCAGGAATTGAGGGATTTGGGAGGATAGACATATGGCAGATGCAGAAGGACTTCTGGACGCAAGAGAGGTAACCGAGATGCCGGCTGGGAAGGAAGGCGCAAAAAAGACATGGATCAAAGGGTCCGATCACCTGGGCTGGGGGATGAAGAACCGGCTCTCCCGTTTGATCAAGCCGGACGGCCACTGCCAGTTTCTCCCCATCGACCACGGCTATTTCCAGGGCCCCACCCGGTGCCTTGAGAGACCCGCAGAGACCATTCGGGACCTGATCCCCTATGCGGACGGTCTGTTCGTGACGCGCGGGGTCCTCAGGGCCGCCATCGATCCCCAAATCGACACCCCTATTATATTAAGGGTGTCCGGCGGGACCAGCGTGGTGGGCAAGGACCTGGCCGATGAAATTATTACCACATCCGTTGAAGAGATGCTCCGGCTGAACGTGGCCGCAGTGGGCGTTTCCGTCTTTGTGGGGAGCGATTATGAACGGGAAACCCTGGAAAACCTCAGCATGCTGGTGGACGATTGCGAGGAGTACGGTATTCCGGTCATGGCCGTGACCGCTGTGGGAAAGGAACTGGAAAAAAGGACCGCCCGCTATCTGGCCCTTTCCTGTCGTATCGCCGCCGAACTGGGGGCGAAGATCGTCAAGACCTATTACTGCGACGAGGGCTTTGAAAAGGTGACGGACGGGTGCCCGGTCCCGGTGGTCATCGCCGGCGGCCCCAAGTGCGAGACGGAGCTGGAGGTCTTTGAGTTTGTCCATGACGGGATGCAAAAGGGGGCCATCGGGGTCAACCTGGGAAGAAATATCTGGCAGAGCCCCCACCCAAAGGCCGTCATGCAGGCCCTCAACGGCGTCATCCATGACGGTCTCACCCCCAGGCAGGCCCTCGATCTGTTTGAAACCGTGCGGGGCGGGTAGCCAACGTCTCCTGAATGCGGAACACGGAACTCGGAAGCGGCAGCAGGCCAGTATCCAGTATCCCCGCTGAAGACGGGATTTTCGCTACGCTCCAACCAGCGACGGGCAATCCCGCCTGCTGCAGGATCTCCGCTTCGTTCTGACCAGCAACAAGTAACCAGTATCGAGTATCCAGCAACCACCATGCGCGTTTTAATGTACTACAGCAATCAGGATGTCCGGCTCCAGGAGATGCCCGTGCCCCCAATCGGTCCGGGCGAACTCCTCATGAAGGTCGTGGCCAGCGGGGTCTGCGGAAGCGATGTCATGGAGTGGTATCGCCGCGACAAGGTTCCCCTCGTGTTGGGACACGAGGTGGCCGGAGAAGTGGTGGCTGTGGGAGACGGGGTGGAGCGATTCCGGCCGGGGGACCGGGTGGCGGCCACGCACCATGTCCCCTGCAACACCTGTCACTACTGTCTGAGCAATCACCATACGGTCTGTGAGACCCTGCTCAGGGGGACCCATTTCGAGCCCGGCGGGTTCGCTGAATTCCTGAGGGCCCCGGCCATCAATGTGGACAGGGGCGTCTTTCATATCCCCGATGGGGTCACTTACGAAGAGGCCTCCTTCATGGAACCCCTGGCCTGCGTCCTGAGAGGCCAGAAAAACGCCCGGTTGAGGCCGGGGCAGACGGTGCTCGTCCTGGGAAGCGGGATCTCCGGCCTCCTCCATATCGGGGCGGCCCGCGCCCTCGGGGCCGGCCTGGTGGCAGCGGCCGACTCCATCCCCTTCAGGTTGAACAAGGCCCGGGACATGGGCGCGGACCTGGTCCTTCACCGGGATGACGACATTCCGGAGCAGCTTCGCCGGGCCAATGACGGCCGCCTGGCCGACCTGGTGATCATCTGTTTTGACGGGTTTATTCCGCTGGCCCTCAAGGCCGTGGACAAGGGGGGCACGGTCCTCTTTTTTGCCGGGGCCCCGGAAGGCGCCACCCTTCCGGCTGCCATCAACGACCTCTTCTGGCGGACCGAGATCACCCTGACCAGCACCTATGCGGGGGCCCCCGCGGACTGCACGACCGCCTTGAAGCTGATACGGGAGAAGGCCGTTCCCGTCCTCAAGACCGTGACCCACCGGCTCCCCATGGCCGAGGGACCGCTCGGGTTTCAAATGGTATCGGCGCCCATCGAGCATGACTGCATCAAGGTCATCATTGAACCGCAGCGATAGCCCTGAAACCCCATGACCACATATGGCCTGACACGACCCTCCATGACACTTCAGGTGTCCGGTTTTTCAATCAACCATCGACCATCATCCATCCAATGAGGCTGTTATGACGCCCAATCAGATTACACTGGATCACGGAAGCGGGGGCCAGGCCTCCCATGAACTGGTCCATGACCTGTTTTTAAAGCGGCTGAACAATGAATTCCTGCGTCAGATGGACGACAGCGCCGTGGTGGACCTGGCCGGGGGCCGGTTTGCCGTGACCACGGATTCCTATGTGGTGGACCCCATCTTCTTTCCCGGAGGGAATATCGGGAGCCTGGCCGTGCATGGGACGATCAACGATCTTTGCATGCAGGGGGCCGCCCCCCTCTATCTGACCCTCGGCCTGATATTAGAGGAAGGGCTTCCCATGGAAGACCTCATCAGGATCATGGATTCCGTGTCCGAGGCCGCACAAGAGGCCGGGGTGAAGGTGGTGGCGGGCGACACCAAGGTGGTGCCCAGGGGAAAGATGGACAAGGTGTTCATCAACACCGCTGGGATCGGATCCATACCCGAGGGCGTGGAGGTGGGGAGCCACAATGCCCGACCCGGCGATCTCGTCCTCATCAACGGCGACATCGGGGATCACGGCATTGCCGTCCTCTCCAGTCGGGAAGGGCTTGATTTTCAGACCGGTTTAGAGAGCGACAGCGCGCCCCTGAACGGCCTGGTCTCCGCTGTCCTGGCAGCCGGTTCACGGGTCCATGTCCTGAGAGATCCGACCCGGGGAGGGGTCGCCACGGCCCTCAATGAGATTGCAGGCCAGTCCAGGGTGGGGATCCATCTCTTTGAAGAGGCCCTTCCCATATCCAAACCCGTCATGGCCGCCTCGGAGCTCCTGGGTCTCGACCCGCTCTATCTGGCCAATGAGGGCAAATGCCTGATCGCCGTTGATCCCCAAGATGCCGACGCCGTGCTGAAGGCCATGAGAAGACATCGGTACGGCAGAAAGGCCGAAATCATCGGCCAGGTCACGGAACAGAACCCGGGACGGGTCCTCCTCAAGACCCGTGTGGGCGGCACCCGCATCCTCTCCATGCTCACCGGAGACCAGTTGCCGAGGATTTGTTAAATAGTAGGGAGTAAGCAGTGGGGAGTAGGCAGTTCCCACCAACGAGCAATCAGCAACCAGCATTATCAACTTCTGAATCCCGGTTAGGTTTACTACTTCTTCTCGATCAGTCCCTTGAGTTTGGCAAAGGGGTTGTGGGTGAATCCCGGACCTTCTTCATCGCCGATCTGGATCCCTTTACTCTCCAGATAGTCGAGATG
>JAWOIH010000261.1:0-4361 GCA_046484725.1 Candidatus Desulfacyla sp.
ATGATACTGCCATTAGACCAATTTCAAGGGGGAACGACACATATGAAAATCTTTCGGCATTGCCTGGTATCCGCACTTATCATCGGCATCCTTTTCGCGGGATCATCCGCACTGGCGGGGGGGCATGGCCCCACGGGCGGACCTCCGCAGGCGATCATCCCAGGCGGGGACACCATCAACATCTCCGGCATCGTCCTCGACAGTCACAAAGAACCGATCGACGAGGCAACCGTAGCAATCTCGGTCGACGGCAAGGCAGTCGACACCGTGGTCACCGCACACAACGGCAAATATGTATCCCGTTTTCAGCTGGAAAAAGACGCGATCCTCTCGTCCACCGTTCATATAGAGGCGACCAAGACCAGCTTTGCATCCCGCACCCTCGAGTTCAAGGGATCGGAACTGGCAAAAACAGGGGACCACTATTACATCAGCGAGGACCTCGATCTCAACAGGGTCCTGGGACCTGCCTTCTGGATATCCACCGTCGTCTTCATCCTGGCCTATGTCCTCATCGCCTTTGAACTGCTCCACAGGACCCTTGCGGCCATGCTGGGCGCGGCCCTGATGCTGGTCATCTCCTATACCATCGGCACCATCAACCCGGAATATCACATCTTTTCCTTTGACAGCGCCATAAACTCCATTGACATGAATGTGATCTTTCTCCTGATGGGGATGATGATCATCGTCGGCGTCCTGAAACACACCGGCGTATTTCAGTGGTGCGCCTATATCTCCTACAAGCTGGCCAAGGGGAGGGTCTTCCTCCTCTCGGCGTACCTGATGATATTTACGGCGGTCTCTTCCATGTTCCTCGACAATGTCACCACCATGCTCCTGTTGACCGGCGTGGCCATCGAGATCTCCATATCCCTGGGGCTCAACCCCCTCCACCTCCTCATACCCCTGGTCCTCGCCTCCAACGTAGGGGGCACGGCCACCCTCATCGGCGACCCGCCCAACATCATGATCGGTTCTTACGCCGGCCTGACCTTCATGGATTTTATGGTGGCGCTCCTCCTTGTCTGTACCGTCAGCATGGCAGCCTTGCTCCTATTCACCAAATTGGTCTGGGGCAAGGCCTATACGGCCGCAAAGGTGGATAACGTCACCGAATATATCCAGAGATTGAAAGAAGAATACCCGATCACCGACCCCAAGCTCCTGACATACGGGCTGGCGGTGTTGGGGTTTGCCGTGTTCCTGTTTTTGAGCCATGGATACTGGCACATGGAGGTCAGCGTGGCCGCCCTGATGGGGGCCGCCATCCTCCTGACCATTGCCATCCTGACCGAAAAAGTCAACATGATCGAACTGATTGAGAAGGATATAGAGTGGCCTACCCTCATGTTCTTCATCTTCCTCTTCATTATCGTAGGCGCCGTGGAATCGAGCGGGTTGCTGGCCCTGGTGGCCGACTGGATACTGGACCTGTCTGCCGGCGATTTTGTGGTGGCGTGCAGCCTGATCCTCTGGGTGGCGGCCATCATGTCCGCCTTTGTGGACAACATCCCCTTTACCGCCACCATGCTCCCCATTGTAGCCTATCTCAGCGGCGTGATCCCCGGGGCTGAAAACACCCTCTGGTGGGCCCTGGCGCTGGGCGCCTGCTTTGGCGGGAACGGGACCATCATCGGCGCATCGGCCAACGTGGTGACCATGGGGATTGCGGAATCGAGAGGCTATCACATCAGCTTCATCGGATTCATGAAGACCGCTTTCCCCTATATGATCATCACCGTCCTGATCGCCCATGCATGGCTCCTCATCTTCAGGCCGGCATAGGGGCTGTTGAGGTTTAAGGAGACTCCCCCCAGGATCGATACGTCCCCGGGGGAGTCATTCTGCACTCAAAGAAGTGACAAGGGGGGAAAGAAATCAGGTAGAAGGGAGGTTTTTCAGCGCCTGAACACTGTGAACGGTTACGGTCTTGCCCTATCGGACGTAGGACGTCTTCTCCCGTACATCTTTGCGCGGCATGGCCGTCGGATCGCCGTCAGGCCTTCCCAGGCATATGAGCGCGATGGGGGTCTTTTTGGGGTCGATGCCGAGGATCTCCCGCACAGGCGACTTGTCGAAGAAGGTGAACCATATGCCCCCGAGGCCCAAGGCATGGGCCGCGAGGAGCATGTTCTGAATGGCCGCTGCACAGGCGTGTTGATAACCGGTGCTCCCTCCCTCCATAAACATGTCCACCCCGCTCTTTTTAGGATCCCCGACCACCGCAACGATCACAGGCGCAGACTTGAGGAAATCGACCTTGTAGCCCCCGATCCAGTTCCATCCGCTCTTTTCAAGGGCCCAGGCCTTGCATCGGATGGCCTCGGCATGGATCTTGGTTTTTATCTCATCATTCGTTATGACCATAAATTCCCAGGGCTGCAGGTTGAGCGGGGACGGGGCCCACGCGGCCGCCTCAAGAATTTTTTCAATGATTTCATCGCCTACCGGTTCAGGTAAAAACTTTCTGCAGCTCCGCCTCTCCTTTATTGCCGTAAAAATATCCATCGAACGACTCCTTTCCTTTGGAATTCCTGGACATGCGCCGGCGATTGCCCGCATTAACCGTAACCGGAAACATTTCTGATCCCAATGGCGTCACTATAGGTGGGGCCGGGCTTTCGTGTCAAGTGTAAACAAAATAGCAGGTTACCCCCCTCAAAACAAAAGAGCAGCGTATGCATGCACACGCTGCTCTTCTCCGCCCTTTTACGAAGAATGGAAATGAAAAGATCGGCCATCGATTTGACAGGCAAAACTAAAAAAAATTCCACCCGTCGCTGCGATTCGCGTATTTCAGATTGGGCACCCCATCAGGGCTTTTGAAAACTCCTGCTGACAGGGCCGGTTTCCGGCACAGAACAGGCCGTCTATTTCACGACAATACCCTCTTTGATCTTGAGGAAAATTCCTTCACCGATCCCTTTGACTTGGGTTATCTCCTCAATACTCTTAAAAGGCCCGTTCTTTTCCCTGTATTCAATAATCCTGTCGGCGATCGCAGGACCCACCCCGGTCAATTCGCACAATTGGTCCCTGCTTGCCGTATTGATGTTAATCTTGTCTCCCGCAATTACAAAAGCGGGCACCACCAATAAAGCGATTAATAATAGACATAAACCGGCCCACATCCGCCGCTTCATCATAATCATGATCATGATCCTCTCTCCTTTCTTCGCAGCAATGTCCAAGCCGATGGCCGAGCCCTTTCAGACATTAAATATCCCGCTAAAGACGCTGAATTCGGACTTCTGCACACTCCATCTTCGATGTCGCTATTATGTTAATTCTGTGGTTTTGAAATCTTCCGTGCTTGGTTGCGGCGTTACGATCCCTGTCCAGCCCTTCTTATTCGATCATGAAATATGATGAAATTAACATTATTCACATAAACGTTACCCCTAACATTAGGTTCTGCTTAAATATTTTCCTTGTCAAGCACTTTTTTAAAAAAATGCTCGTTTCATGCGATAGCTGATTGTTTTGCCTGATTTTTCCTCTCAAAAAATCAGGCAAAGAACAATTCAATCTCTGCGATCTCTGTGCCTCTGTGTGAGAAATAAACAGGGTGCAGATTAAAGTCCCGTCCGCCTTTATGGGCAGATACTCCAGTGTGCATCCCAATACAACGCGCCATTGATAACCACAAAAACAAAGTCTTTTCCCCAGTCAGGCTGCACAACCCGCTCAATTATGGGAACAATCTCCAATGTGTCGAAAATCCCTTTAAACGCATCACTCCGTACAATCTCAGTGCACTCGATTAAATTCGGCAACTAGCTCTACACGCGGCTGCATATCTCCCCAGCCAGCCCAACCCCCTCAGAACACATACAAAGATTAACTTCATCAAATCTCGAATCCACCGCAGAGGCAGAGAGCACAGCGTTGACTTTTGAGCTGGATTCTGACTGCCCTTCATCCCTCCGTCTCTCCGTCCCTTCGTCCTTAAGGAATAACAACCGCCACCCCCAGGTCCCTCCCATCCTCGCTCACCCCCATCCGCTTCGGGTTCCACGTCCGCGACACCTCTATCGTCAACACCCCGCCCTCCTTCAACTCCTCCCCCTCAAACACCACCTCCCGCCAATCATAATCCCCCACCTCCAAATACCTCAACAACTCCCCATCTCCAAACATCTTCACCACCACGGGCTTCTCCTCAATATCTGGATGCCCACACCTAAAAAACACCACGTCCTTCCCCTCTCTCCCTCTTGTCTTCTCACCCTCTTCCCCTCTCACCCTCTTCTCTTCACCCCCTGCTCCCTGCTCCCCGCTCCCTGCTCCCTGCTCCCCGCTCCCTGCTCCCTGCCCAACAGGCAAACTCGCCTTCCTCCCCGTCCACCGAAACCTCA
>JAWOIH010000270.1:0-5820 GCA_046484725.1 Candidatus Desulfacyla sp.
TGATGAGACCCCCCCGCCCCTTGAAACCTATCCGCCCGTGGCCATCATTGTCTCTTCCTACAATGAACCTCTCGATGTGGTGGAGGATACGCTCATCACCTTTTACAACCTCTCCTATCCCAACAAACATATCTATTTTCTGGACGACACCCGGTACGATCTGCCGGGCCGGGACCCTGAGGAGCGGATGCGCTACCGGGAGGCGATCGATGATATGTGTCAGCGCATCGGAGTATGTCTCTTCCGGCGTCAATGGCGGGGCGCCAAGGCAGGCATGATCAATGACTTCCTTGACCATATCGAAGGGAACCCGAAGGAAGGGTTTGAATGCCGCAACTATTCAGGCATGGAAAGGGCGCAAAAAGAGAAATATATAGTGGTGTTCGACGCCGATCAGAACCCCTTGCCTGACTTCGTCGAGCCCCTGGTGGCAAGGATGGAGGCAAACCCCCGGCTGGCATTTATCCAGACGCCCCAGTATTACACCAATTTTGAGTCCAACCGGATTGCGCGGGCCTCGGGCCTGCAGCAGGCGATCTTTTACGAATACATCTGCGAAGGGAAGAGCCTGACCGATGCCATGTTCTGCTGCGGCACCAATGTCATCTTCAGACGCGAGGCCCTGATGGACGTGGGCGGTTTTGATGAAGCGTCGGTGACCGAGGATTTCGCCACGTCCCTGAAGTTCCACCTCAGGGGATGGCGGTCCGCCTACCTGGGGAAAGTGCTGGCCTTCGGCATGGGCCCTGAGGATCTGGGGGGATACTTCAAGCAGCAGTTCCGATGGGCCCTCGGCACGGTGGGGCTGTTTAGAAAGGTCCTCGGGTTCTTCCTCCACAACCCCAGGCAACTGGCCTTTGTGAAGTGGTGGGAATATTTCCTGTCAAGCACCCACTATTTCATCGGGCTGGTCTTCCTGATACTGGTCCTATTCCCCCTACTCTACCTGTTTCTGAACATCCCCAGCTATTTTGCCAGGCCGGAGATCTATGCCATCTTTTTCATCCCCTACTTCGTCCTCACCATTACGATTTTCTTCTGGACCCTGAGACAGCGCAACTATGTGTTTAGGGATCTGATCCAGGGACAGCTCCTTATGGCCATCACCTTCCCGGTCTATATCAAGGCCTCCATACTGGGCCTGTTGGGCGTCAAGGGGACATTCGGCATCACGCCCAAGAGCGGGGCGCTGCAACTGCCGCTCAAGGCCCTGTGGATCCATCTCTCCATGGCCGCCCTCACCTTTTCAGCGGTTATCTGGGGGGTCAACAGGATTATCTATGAAAGGGAGCCGATAGCCGCCCTCATCGTCAACATGTGCTGGTGTTTCTACCACTTTCTGATATTGTCTTCAGTCCTCTATTTCAACAACCCTGAGGAGAAAAGATCCCAATGACATGCAGGAATTGCCGTCTGCTTCCCTATCTTTCCATGGTGCTTCTCTTTCCGTCTCTGCTGTATGCCGAATCAGTGCCGTGCGGGTCACACCCATTCTTCTTCGGAACGGCCCTGGATGGCTATCCCATCACCGAAGAACGGTTAAGGGAGGTGAAAAACGACATCGGGGTATGGCCTGAAATTGTAGTGTTCTTTCTTCAGTGGCCCTCCATGAAGGATCCAACATCCGCCCGCTTTCCAGTGGAAAGCCTCGATGCCATATGGAACTCAGGGGCCATCCCCTGTTTGACCTGGGAGCCCATGTATTACAGCGAGGGGCGTGAGGTCATGGTCCCCTGGCAGGCCATTGTCCACGGGGCATACGATGGTTACCTGAAGGCATTTGCCAAAGAGGCCGCATCGTGGAACCGGCCCTTTATGATACGCTTCGCCCACGAGATGAACATTGCGCGCTACCACTGGGGAACCGAACCCTCCGGATATGGCCCTGAAAGCCCCAACATCTACAGACGCATGTTCAGATATGTGGTGACGATATTTCGAGGGGCCGGCGCACGGAATGTGGTCTGGGTCTTCTGCCCCAATGCAGAATCGGTGCCTAATGTCTCTTATGATGCGACCGCCTATTGGAACCGGATGGAAGACTATTATCCCGGCGACGCGGTTGTGGATGTCCTGGGAATGGACGGGTACAACTGGGGGACCACCCAAACGAAGGCAAACCACGGATGGGACAGCCAGTGGAGGGCGTTCGCGGCCATATTCCGCCCTGCCTGGGAAACGCTGCACCGGTCGGCTCCTGACAAGCCCATTCTTGTCTTTGAAACGGCGACGGTGGACCAAGGTGGAGACAAGGTACTCTGGATCAAAAACGCCTTTGAAACGGCCAGGGAATGGAAACTGAACGGGCTTGTGTGGTTTCAGGTCAACAAGGAATACGACTGGCGCATCAACAGCGGTCAGGCGGTCTCATATGGGAATCTCCCGGAGCCAGACAGGTGTTCCCCGCATCAATGGATCAGGGGGTTGACAAAGTGACCAGGGAAGGATTAGCCCCCGGCCCGGAACCCGGCCCCCTTTGCGAAGGGCGGATCGGTCAGGAACTATTTGACTCCCCCTGAAATAGGTCCGGCACTATCCAAATTGCTCACGAATTGAAATGAACTGTCGAGCAAGGCCGCATAAAAGGTATATTGTTTATAGGGGATACCCGTGATCGGCAAAGGAGTTGAACTGTGGATGCAAACTGCCTGACAAACCCGCTGGGCTGGGGTATGGTTTGACCAATAGATGAACGTCATCAGGGAGGGCATCGGATATGCGCAGCTTTGACGGATTAAAGGAAGTGAGGCTTCAGCTCCTTTTTCTTTGTCTGGCCGTGGCCACGGGCTTGGTATCTTTGTCCGATTCAACAGCCCAGGCGGAATACTACGATTACAGCGCCGGCAAGCCCAGCGCCTTTAGGGACTATGAGCAGGTGATGATCTGGGACAGCGAGGTCCTGGAGGCCCTTTCGGGGTTCAAGGGCACGCTCATGTTCTCCACGGGGAGTTGTTTCTCGGGCGGATTTGTGGACGATCTCACGAAGCTTCCGAATGCCGCGGTAGTGACCGCCAATAACTGGCACGGCCTCGGCCTTTCCATGTACGACTTTCTACCGGGCCAGACCGACACCTGGGGATTCCATGACGAGTATATGTACGCCTTTCGGCGGAACGCAGGCGGGACGCTTCCAACCTTCCACGAGGCTTACATCTCGGCAAAGGACACCATCCGAACCACCAACGGCTACACATGGTACTGGGGCGGAGTGGAATTCCCCCAGTTCGGCGCCAGCGGCACGGCCGCAACCGGCACCCTGACCTATCGTCCCGGCGATCGGGCCATTCTCTTCAGCGGCATGTGGGCCGGAAACGAGTACTATATCACCAGTTGGGACTACACCGTTAGCGGGGGCCGCGACCTCCTCATCAACGACTACGGCTGGGAAGAGAGCGCCATCACCACCCTTTTTTCCGACGGGAATGTCCCTCCCGAACGTTCCATTTCGTGGACCCTATCGGGCGCAGGGTCAAAGGAAAACCTCCTGAACGCCCTGAAATCCGCGGCAGCATCCCTTGGACCCGGCAGCATGCTGGCGGTCTTTTGCATTGCCCACGGCCGCAGCAGCGGCATCATGACCAGCCGGCGCCTGGACGACCGATCGACCATCGAGTATCTCCTGATCCCCAACGGCGGGAGCATCCCCATCGAGGGCGACACCTATCCCGCGGCGAAATACGGGTGCGCACAGATTGAGATCACCGGCCTTAGGGATCTCGTGGACTCCCATTACACCGTGACGCTTCCGGACTCCCTGAGCGGGTGGGGGTGGCGGATAGATGCAGGAAGTCAATCCCTGTTTCTCGAGGCCGACGATCCATCAGACCAGGACCTGTGGCTCAGGCCCGGGACCGAATATGCGATCCAACTGAGATACTGGCGGGCTCTGGGAGAAAGAGAGCTGGGCCAGGGCGGGTGGACCCTTTGGATGCCCGAAGGGGGCGGGGGGCCTCCCTTCAAGAGCGATTCCGGCTGGCCCGGCGGGGGGGAATGGGGTACCGGTGAGCATGTGCCGGGCGGAGCGGGAAGCCCGGACGTCGGTTCGCCCGATCCATCCTCGTGGGGCCATGGATGGGAGACCGGGGGCGACGGCTTTATCTGGATTCCGGCCCCTGCAGGCGGGTCGGATGATTCCTCCTGCTTCATCGGCGCAATCCAAGACTCCCGCTGACGGATGCCGGAGAGATCAAAAGGGAGCGAAGGAGGTCGGGAAGAATCAGAATCCTTGAGGCGGTAATCCTCAGTGTCCTCTCATGCTCGTCTCGACATGCAAAAGACACTTCCATGATTCCATTAACTATTTCAAGCCCTATGCCGTACGCTTATCCTCGCCGACCGAATGTGCGGATGCATCCGCACCCATATCCCCGCCAGCACGTGGGTATTTCTGGGGCCGCAACAAGAACATGAAAAACGGTTTTTGCATCGGCCCGGACCATGGCCGCGTCATATTTCATCCGGAATCGCGTCGGATGAAAACATTCCATCCCTGAAGATGAAGCGTTTAGTACCTGGTTTTCTGTCACAAAAAACAAGAAATCGGGTCCTCTTTGCGGCTCCGTGGCTTTGTGTGAGACATTCTGGGATTCAGGCATTGAGGGATTGAGGAATTTGGAAACCCAAGGATGGAGATTCTATGTTTACAACTTGGGGCCAACGGAGTCCCATATTGTTTAACCCACTGTAAAAAAAATAATCTTTGCGACTTGGCGTCTTGGCGCGAGTCCCGCCTTGGCGGAATTGGCTGCGGTTATCCGCATTCTTGGTGTCAGTTGGCTTGACCACAACCCGACACTCGTGCCCCATCAGAAAATTTTTGAAGTCTGAACGGGTGTTAGAGGACTTTTTGAATTTGGATGGGACAAGGGTAAGAAGCAACCGGAAGCTCATCATGTTCGCCTTTCAACGGGTTCACATTTGGGTCCAAAGTGCCCTGTCGGGTCTAATCCGTAAGCACTGAAAGCGGCTCGTAAGCCAGTTTCATCTTCCCGGGCCGGAACAGCTTCATGAAGCGGCCGAAGGCGACCATGTTGCCCCTGGGGTAGTCATAGCCGGCCATGATCTTGAGCGGGTTGCCGTAACCGGCCAGCATTTCCCGCCAAGCCGTGGAATCCGCCTCGACCAGGATGGAGACATCCTCAACCCGTAGATCCTTCGGCGCCCGCTCGGTGATCTCGGCCACGCCGAAACGAACATGGAGCAGGAAACCGCGGCCGACATCGGGGAATATCAGGCCCACCTTCTGGTCGACCTCGGCCGAGGCCTTCGGGTCCAGGTTTACGGACAGGGAGTCCATAAAGCGGTCCAGGGGGAACCTATGAAGCGATTCGGCCGAGGCCGTATTTCCCTGTTTCAGCGACTCGCCTTGAGTGATCTCCATCGCCTCTGAAAGATAGTAGTTGCGTGCGTTGGGATTTTCTTCGTTCTCAGCCAGAGCAATAAGGGCCTTTACGCGCAGGCCTTTGGCGGCCTGGTGGGTCGCGTCCAGACGCAGCAGGTACCCGGTAAGCTCCAGGGCAGCCTGGGGGATTCCGTCGTCAGCATATTTTTGGGCCCGGGCCATCAGCTTTTCCGGCCCCCCGGCCAGGTCGGCCATCATTGCGGCCCTCTCCAGCCGGCTCAAGGGCTGCAGGTTGGACGAGTCTCCGTCGAACCATCCCAGGTTGCCGGAAAACATGGCACGGACGGACCAGGAGACCTTGCCGTAGAAGGGCTGAAGATACGGTGCAGCGGACAGGTGCGGGGGCAGATGGATGGTCTCGGCCAGCTCGTCCGGGGTCAGACCCATGTTGATGCCTCGTATGGCCTGGTCGTGAACGT
>JAWOIH010000422.1:0-16230 GCA_046484725.1 Candidatus Desulfacyla sp.
TAGGCGCACCCATAGGCCGTGCAGAATTTCTCCCTCAGGCCCCGGGCTTCAGGGAGGGTCCGGGTCAGGTTGCCGATTTTTGCAGGGACAAAATTAAACAGGTTGAGATGTTCTTTGGAGGAATGAAGCGGGAGGTAGGCCCCTGCGCAGGAACCGATGTAGAGACCGCCATGGGTGATGAAGCGCTCGAGCGTATCGGCCCCTTCCGGTCCCAACCCCTCTGCAATGGCAAAGGTGTCCCCCCCGGACATGGCCAGGACAGCGCACCGGCCCAGGCCGCCTTTCCTCAGCTCGGTTTCGGTCAGGAAGGCGAGATCGAAAAAACCGATCCGGTCAAACACCTCCGCGAACCAGAGCCAGGAATGGGATGTCCCTCGACCGGTATAGATGCCGATCCTGGGATGCCCTTTATCGTCAGGCCTATTGCAGGGTTCATTTTCCTTCATGGACACACTCGCCGCACAGGAACGCTGAAACGCTCCTGAACCCTGTTATCCGGTGATATCGGCAATCACCTCGTCCAGGGTCTCTTGTGTCAATTCCAGCTCTGTCCCAAGGCTCGAAATATCGAGGAGTTTTTCCTCGTTCAATTCAGGGGCCATGAGCGCGAATAGGGGGTGGAGGCCGAAGATATAGGCCACGGCCTGGCGTCGCATCCACGCATCCTTTTCCTGGTTTCCGACGGCCGCCCATGGGCTGAATACGGCATCTCCCGAGCTCGACGCCGGACCCTTCAGGTTGGGGAGGGAGCCTTTGATCGCTTCCGGGTCTGTAAGACCGGTCTTTTCGCTCAGTTCAGCAACCGCGGCCCCGTCGATGCCGAACTTTGCACATGCCTTGAGGACACGACAGGCATCGGCCGCTGTCAGCCCCAGTCGCTTCAGCGCAAGGAGAGGAGAGATATCGGTCAGCAGGAACCCGGGCTCTTTCACGGTTGTCTCTTTCAGGAGCGCGGGATCTTCATCCAGGAATACGAAGGTGTTGGTCGGCACGGAGGTGTTGAAGCAGGCCATGTGCTTATGGGTCAGGGGCTTAAGCCATCCCCCTATGTCCTCTTCACCAAAGGCGGCGGCCATGGCGGCAATCCCCCTGATATTAGCGGCGCCCCCCGACTTGACGGCGGAGAGAAGTCCCCCGCACTTTTCAACAAACTCCTCCGGCTCAGCAATTTCCAGGAGTCCCATTCCCCGCATGGCGATCAGTTTGAGCCGCTTCTTTCCAAAGAGGTTCCCGAAACCCATTCGGTCCCCGCTCTGCCAGTAGTTGATGCAGATCTGGGCTAAATCGGAACCCTTTTCTCCGGCCTCTCCGATTCCGAGGACCTGGATCAGATCGTCGCCCATGAGGTCACGGATATGATCCGTTGCGGACCAGACATCCTTACCCCACAGATCATCTGCGTCGTTGAGGTCCAGGATGCCGTCGTGGATCCATAAATAGACCGGTTTTTCGGACGTCCCCTTGATAACGATATAGTCAAACCCGGAATATTTCAGTTCCATGCCTGCATCCAGGCTCAAGGGAACGTGGGAAACCCGCCCTGTCAAAGGGCTTTTTGCCGTGATCACACCCAGAGATGAACCGGGAACCAGGCTTCCTGTCAAGAGGCCCGTACCCAATACGATGGGGTCTTCGTCTGCAAAGCGATCGTAGAGGGATTTCGTTATGCCTGCCCCTCCGATCCTCTCCAACACCAGATCGTCATCTAACTCCTCTTCCATGATGTCGCGCGTCGCAAGGTCTACGATAGCGATCTTATTCGATGCCAAGTATTCCATATCGTTATCTCCTTAACATATTTGAAATTTGCGGGTTCGGATGACAGCCTGTCCTGAAACCGTCAACGGGCATCCACCATTGTTGACTAGGCCATGGAAATGGCATTGACCGGACAGAACTTGATGCACAAGGGGCCGTCGTCCACGTCTTCACACAGGTCGCAGGATTCCCTGAGAAGCATCGGTTTTGCAGAGGCATCCGCCTCTTTTTCCGGGTCCTGTTCCTGACCGATTCGGTTGATTTCAAGACCTTCCGGCCGCGCCGCCACTAAGCTGTCTTCCTCTTTAAGAATGATGCCGACATAATTTCTCTTTTCCCTGGCCCGGTAGGGCACGATACAGGACGACAGGAGTGCAAAGGCGTCGTCCCGATGGTAACCGCAGGCCAATTCGCAGGCCATACATGCCGTACATGTTAACGCGTCGATTTTCAGTCCCATTGGAAACCTCCTTGTTTTGAGAATGTGTCCGAAGTCCGATTGCCTGTACCCTTGAGTGGAATGATCAATGCCATTGAATTATGGTGAAATATTAGAATATTAAGCTCAAACCCCATGTAGGCTTCATTGAAATGGTGCCGTTTTTATAGAAAAGCCATGGGGAAAAGTCAAACAAAAATTATAACCTTTATAATATTTCTTTGACGATCTGTTGGAATTTGGCTCCCATTCCAGTCATTATCAAAAATGAATCTGTGATTTTGAGCGATCAATTCCGGTTGATATTTTTTTATATTACACCAATTTGATTTAATTATTGAGGAATTGGTGTTAATCATGTTGTCGGTGATCGGGATTTCGGTGAGTCAAAAAATATCAAAAGATTATAATATTTTTCTTGACAGGTTGTGTTTCATTCTGTATCTCTACACGAAAGTTCACCATGCAAGCAGGCTTATGGGGAGTTATCGGTTATTTGTTGCCGGTCAGCCATCGAGTGTCCGTTCTCGGTCCTTCCCGATCCCGCGCACCCGCGGGATGAACGGATAACCGGATAACCCGCTCCTGTTTTCATCCGCAAAGACGACAGGCACCCTGTCATGACCCTTTACACTGAATCTTCGTTTTGAGGTCTATTCCGCGATCTATGTTTAATAATGCAAACAAGTCTGAAAAGGTCTCAGACAACATCATCGCCCAGATTCGCGACGCCATCCTTTCCGGCAGGATCAAGCCTGGGGACAGGCTGGCCTCTGAGAAAGAGTTGATCGATCAGTTCGGGGTCAGCAAGGCGACCATGCGGGAGGCCCTTCGGGTACTCGAGGTCATCGGACTGCTGGAAATCCGTAAGGGAATCGCCGGAGGCGCCTTTGTGGCAGAGGTGGACATGAGAACCACCCTTCATGCGATCGTTAACTTCCTTCATTTTCAGACCGTATCCGTCAAAGAAATCACCATGCTCCGGTATCTCATCGAACCGTCCGTGGCGCAAGTGGCCGCGGCCAAACGAACGGACAAGGATATCGAAAAGCTGGAGCAGGTGATCGGCGCCGGCATCACACCCGGAGACAACGAGGTCTCCAAAGAGATCAGTTTTCACCGCTATCTGGCCCGAATGGCTGAAAACACCATCCTGACGCTGACCATCGATATGATTGATAATCTTTTAAAATCAATGAAAAAAAAGATTGGGCTCCCCCCTGAGTTCTATGGTTATGTCCGGGATGCACACACCATCATCCTGGAATGTCTGGTCCAGCAGGACGGTCTGGCAGCAAAAATCGCCATGGCCAATGATGTGGTGAGTGTTGGGCGATACATCTGCACGTTTACAGGGGCGCCCCCTTTTGAACCGTCGGAGTTAAAAGCAAGTCGATCGCCGATCGATACACATGTAGAGGTAAACCCGGAGGCGCGTGTGGTGATGAAAGATGATCCGCTGCTCCAGGAATCCGGGACTATTGTCAGACGGGTAGGGACCAGCGAGTTATACCTGATTGTGAAAGAAAATGAGAATGATGTTTAAAATCAGCAACCTGCCAGCTTCTTGAGGCCTTAGAAGTGATCTTCGACCCGTAACCAGTAACCAGCTCCAAATTTCATATGATCCATCTTAACCAAATTTAATCTAAGGAGGAATTTGCTATGGCGGTATTGGAAGAACCCATAAAAGGCGTACCCATGGCCAAAAACTACATCAATGGAGAATGGCTTGAGTCAAAAGGCGAGATCATCGATGTGGTCAATCCGGCAACCTATGAGACCATCGGCAAGGTCGGGATCTCGACCAAGGAGGAGATTGACAGCGCTGTTCAGGCGGCGCAGGAGGCGTTTCATGATTGGAGAAGAACCCCCCCGGTGACGCGCTGCCGCTATCTCTTCAGACTGCGCGAATTGCTGGAGGAAAACTTCGAAGAGGTCAGTAGGGTCCAGACGCAGGAACACGGAAAATGCATCGATGAGTCCAGGGGCGAAACCCGACGGGGCATCGAGAACGTGGAAGTGGCCTGCGGGATCCCGAGCCTCATGATGGGCGAGTGCCTGGAGGATATTGCAAGCGGCATCGACGAATACCTTATCCGGCAGCCCCTGGGCGTCTTCGGGGTTATCGGCCCGTTCAATTTTCCCTTCATGATCCCCCTCTGGTCGGCCCCTTATGCGGTGGCTACAGGGAACACGGTGGTCATCAAACCTTCCAGCGAAGTTCCCTTCAGCCAGACAAAAATCACGGAACTCGCAGAAGAGGCAGGCTTTCCCCCGGGGGTCTGGAATATGGTCCATGGCGGAAGAACCGTTGTGGGCGGCATGCTGGACCATCCCGACATTCAGGGGATCACCTTCGTAGGTTCCACGCCGGTCATGCGGGACGTCATCTATCCGGGATGCGGCAATACCGGCAAACGATGCATTGCCCAGGGCGGGGCCGCCAACATCCTCGTCATCATGCCCGACTGCAATGTGGAGGCAACCATCCCGGGCCTTATGACATCCTTCTTCGGGAACGCCGGACAACGGTGTCTTGCCGGCCAGACCCTGGTTATTGTGGGTGAGGACGATGCCTTTTATAAGGATTTTGTGGAAAAGATTACGTACAGGGCCCGGAACATGCGGATCGGCTACGGACTCGATGAGTCTGTGCAGATGGGTCCTGTACGGGATGTGCATAAAAAGGAGAGCATACTGAATTACATCGAGATCGGTATGAAGGAAGGGGCGACCTTGAAATTAGACGGTCGAAAGGCAGGAGAGATCGTCGGCAATTACCCGGACACCTGCTTCCTGGGCCCCACCATTATGGAGAATGTATCAAGGGAGATGAGGATCGTCCGCGAGGAGATCTTTGGGCCGACCATGGGGATTATCCGGACCAAGACCCTTGAAGATGCCATAGAGATCTGCAATGAATCCCCCTATCACAATGGTCACGCCATATTTACATCCAACGGCAAGTCTGCCCGTCAATTCCAGTATGATTGCATCAGTGGGAACATCGGCATCAATATCGGCATTGTTGCGCCCATGGCATTCTTCCCGTTCAGCGGAATGGCCGGTTCTTTCTTGGGCGTGCTTCACACCCAGGGGAAGGAAGCGATCCGTTTCTTTACAGAGAGCAAAGTCTGCATCCACCGATGGTTATAGGAAAGGGGACTGACGATGAATCTACGTACCGCTTCTGAGACCTTGAGCTTTTTACGGGAGCTGGAGGAAAAGGCTGCCGTTTTCTATGAAGAGCTGGCCGGGAGGTTCCCTGAAAACAAAGAGGACTTCCTTGCCTTTGCCAAAGAAAACAGGAAATACAACAAACAGATTCAAATGGCATACCAGTCCGTGATCACGGATGCGATTGAAGGGTGCTATGCCTTTGATCTGGAGACGGACCATTATTCCTTTGAAACGGATTTGCCGGATGCGGCAGGCATCGCCGAGGCGGCAGCCAAGGCCCTGGCCGTTGAAGAGAAAATCGTGTCGTGTTATAATGTGGGCGCCGAGCAATCCGGTTCGCTGTTGGCGGACGTCCCGAGGAATTTCAAGATAGTGGTGAAAAAGCGGAATAACCGTCTGGAAAAGCTGAAATCACTGGCATAAGGGTCAGGGAGAAGGAGGCTATCAATGCTTGCCAAGAGAGAAGACATGATTTTGGATGAACTGGTCTCGATCGTGGGGAAGGATAATGCCACCGCTGCCAAACATATCCGCTACGCCTATTCCTACGACCTGAGCTTTGTCAAGCCCAAGCTGCCGGACTATGTGGTGATGGCCACGACCGTAGAGCAGGTTCAGGCCGTCCTCAAACTGGCCAACAGGGATAAGATCCCCGTGGTCCCGTATACTGCCGGTTCCAATATCGGAGGACTCTGCATCCCCGAACAGGGCGGCATCCTGCTGGACCTGAAGCGGATGAACAAGATCATCCGGATCGATGCGGAGTCCCACTATGCCGTTATCGAACCGGGGGTATCCCATGCGCAACTGGCCATGGAGCTGTATAAGCACAATCTGAGATGGAGCTGGCCGGTGGGACCGCCGTCGGCCTCTGTTTCATCGAATGCCTTGTGCCACGGCATCGGGGGCATGAGCGGCAGGTACGGGCTCAACAGCGAGGAGATCACCAGCATGGAGGTGGTGCTTCCCACCGGAGAGCTGGTCCGTGTCGGATCGTGCGCCATACAGGAGAATTCATGGCACAGCGTGCTTCCCCTGCCGCAGTTGGACGGTCTTTTCAAGGGGTGGCTGGGAACCAGCGGCGTCGTGACAAAGATGGGCGTCAGGGTCCATCCGATCCCACCGATCCTCAAGGTGTTTACCGTGTCCACACGCAATATCGAGGACATGACGTCTTATATGGTGAATCTGGGGAACTATGAGATCTGCGACGACCTCACCGCCGTATCGTGGTGGCTGTCGCAGGTCCCGATCCCCTATCCGTACAGACCCAAACCGGATGAGGCCCCTGAATGGTACTGCTTCGGCGCGACCAATTCCTGGACCCAGAAGGAAAAGGAGGCCAGGGAAGAGATCTGGCAGAATGTCCTGGATGAGGAAAAGAAGAAGGGGACCTCCATTCAATATGCCGACTATCCGGAAGAGGCGTTGAAGGCAAGGACCCAGCTTCCCAGCCGGATTGTGGGATCTACCAAAAACTATACCAAGATGGCAGGCGGCGGCATATCGTGGCCCGGCACCTTTACGCCGGCAAATAAGTGGGCGCCTGTGTACAATAAGTGGAAGGAGATCCTCATCGATCATAAGCTCTCGCCCGCCACGCGCGCGACCAATTACCGGGGGGTTCATTATGGCATGCTCAGGGCCATGATCCCCTTTAACAAGCAGAGCGCCGAGGAGACTGAAAATGCGAGACACGCCATCGTGGAATGCCTGAAGGTGGACCTGGACGCAGGAGGTATTCCCTACAAGCCTCCCGTGGATTTTGCCGCTGAGATAAACAAACGGGCACATCCCGGCTATCTATCGCTTTTAAAACAGGTGAAGAAACTGCTGGATCCAAATGATATCATGAACACCGGAAAATTGGGGTTCTGATTGTTCAACCGCCACGCGGCATTGGGAGGATATTATGGAATGGAACATCGCCACTCTTGAGGAGTTGAAGGATATTTTATGGAGGTGCACCGCCTGTGGCAACTGCAAGGCCGCCTATAACTACGGACCTCCCCCTGAATTCGGCGAGATCTGTCCTGCAGGGGCCGAGTTTGGCTTTGAAGGCTTTATGGCATCAAAGGGAAAGATCGCGTTTGCAAGAGGGATCCTTGACGGGGAGTTGGAATGGACCGACGAACTGTTGGATGCCATTTATAAGTGTACGGTCTGCGCAGGGTGCCA
This sequence comes from Candidatus Desulfacyla sp., assembly GCA_046484725.1. GTDB lineage: Bacteria > Desulfobacterota > DSM-4660 > Desulfatiglandales > Desulfatiglandaceae > AUK324. The sequence goes on from JAWOIH010000422.1 coordinate 7,559, forward strand.
GAACCAGTGCGAGCTGGACCACAAACCGTTCATCCCTGAAATCATTGAGGCCATGAGGCGCAAGGCGGTACAAGACGGCATCGGTCCCATGCCCACCCAGAAAAAGATCGCCCAGTCCATGCGAAGCTACAACAACCCCTATCAGGGGCCCCGAAGGGTTCGCACGGATTGGACCCGGCCCTTTAAAAAGGCCAAGAAGCCGATCAAGGACATCAACAAGGAACCTGCGGATATCCTCTATTACGTCGGCTGCACCGGGGCCTTCAACCTCCCGGCCAGGGGCGTGCCGGTGGCCACCGCCTCCCTGTTCCAAAAGCTGGGGCTCGATTTTGGCATTCTTGGAGAAGAGGAAATCTGTTGTGGATCGACAGCCATGAGAATCGGCGATGCCGATGAGTTCAAGAGGGTGGCGGAATCTAACCTGCAAACCTTCAAAAGACTTCACGAAGAGCGAGGGGTGAACACCATCGTGACCTCTTGTGCGGGCTGCTACCGGGCCATCAAGAAGGATTATGTCCTGGCCTCCGAGTATGATAAGATGCTGGATGGAATTAAGGTCATCCACACGGTTGAACTTCTCAACAATCTATTCAAAGAAGGAAAACTGAAATTCACCGGCGAACTCCCGATGAAGGTGACCTATCACGATCCCTGCCACACCGGGCGGCATCTGACCAAATTCGTGGTTGACAAAGACGGCTCCCAGCTCTGGAAGGGGGCCTATGTGGGCCTCAATGATGAAGATTGCCTGTACGACGTCCCCAGAGAAATCCTGCGGGCGATTCCAGGGATCGAATTCGTGGAGATGGAACGGATCCGGGACAACTCCTATTGCTGCGGCGGCGGGGGCGGCGTCATGACCGGATACGGGGACTGGGCCGCAAAGAATGCCTCCAAACGGATTGAAGAAGGGATGAAAACCGGTGCAGAGCACATGGTTTCCATCTGCCCCTTCTGTCATTACAATTTGAATGAGGGATCTCGAAGGATCTCAAGCGAGATGAAGCTCTATGACCTGGTGGAGCTGCTGGACCAGGTCGTCACCGAAGCCGAATAGGGCTTTTGTGAAAATTGTTGGAAAGGGGGGTGGTGAAAAGAACATAGGTAAAGGCAGGTTGTTGGTAGAAACCACACTTTTGCTCAAGGAGAAGAAGACATGAAAAAGGCGATCCATACGGCATTATTGTTGGTATTGGCGGGCGCTTTTTTGCTGGCCCCGAATGTTTCAATGGCTGCAGAACCTATCAAAATCGGCGTTCTTGTTCCGCTTACCGGGATTGTCGCTCAGGGCGGGTTGGAGATGAAGTACGGCAAGGAAATGGCGGCCAAAGAAAAAGGGACGATCCTGGGTCGGCCCATTGAGCTGGTGGTGGAAGACACCCAGATCAAACCGGACGTCGCAGTGAGCAAGGCGGAAAAACTCGTCTACAAAGACGGGTGTGTGGCTCTGATCGGGGGCTTTTCAAGCGGTGTCGGCCTCGCCCTGGCAAAAAACATCGACAGACTGAAGGTCCCATTCCTGACCACCCATGTCATGACAACAGAATTCTATGGCCTGCACAAGTGGGTTTTCCGGTCCGGCCAGCTGGCGAACGACCAGACTGCGGTAGGAAATGTCAAGGGAATCCTCTCCAGACCTGACCTCAAGGATCGAACCTACTATGTGATTGTCCATGACTATGCGTGGGGTCACGACGGCGGAAAACGCTTCATCGAACTGGCCAAACAGAACGGCATCAAGATCTTCAATGAGAACTTTGACAAGGCGCCCACCAGCACCAAGGACTGGTCCTCCTATATCAGCAAGATCAAGGCCTCGGGTGCGGACGGCGTTTACATCGTCTTTATCACCAACGTCATTCCTGTCTTTGCCAAACAGGCCGCGGATTTCGGCCTCCTGAAAAACCTCAAGATCGTGTCTGCAGCGGCCCCCGGTCCCATGGAGCTGGAGGAAGGCGGAGAGGCGTGCTATGGCATTTTTGGGGCCTCGGACTGGTCATGGGACGTAAATACCCCGGTGTCCGATGCCTGGGAAATGAAGTTCTGGGAAACCTATAAGATCATTCCATCGGATGCCGCCGTCCACAGCTACGTGGGCGCCATGAACCTCTTCAACGCCATCGAGAAGGCCGGGAGCACGGACGTTGACAAAATCTCCGACGCCCTCAGAGGCATCAGCTTTGACGGCCCTTACGGGACCGTGCGCATTTCGGCCTTTGACAATTGCGCGAGAAACGATGCGGTTCTCACGGAAACCATGGCCGCTCCGCCCAATCCCTATGGGGCCAAGGTGGTCATGAAGGTTCTTCACACCTTCAAGGCTGACGAACTCGGTCCACCCGAGAAGTAGGGCACACAAGCCTTTTTCATTCTGTTTGACTCTAACCTCCTTCGCAGCGCGGGCATGGCCTGAGACCGATCAGGCCAACGCCCGCAAGGCGAAGGGACGACCTGAAACGACAGACGGAGGCTGGAGGCGGCGGTGAATATTGCGGTAGATATTGTACTGAACAGTCTCGTGCTGAGCGGCGTTTTTCTCATCGTGGCCATCGGGCTCAACATCATTTACGGCCTGAGCCGGGTCATGAACCTTGCCCACGGCTCCCTGTATGCCCTGGGCGCCTATGCAAGCGTTACCCTGATGTCGTTTGGGGCAAATTTTTTTGTGGCCCTTGTCTTTGCCCCCGTTGCGGTCGCCCTCATCGGGCTTGTGATGGAACGGACCGTCATCGCCCCGATGCGGAAGCGTTCCATTGTCTACACCCTCATCCTGACCTATGGATTGATGTTCCTCCTGGACGGCCTTATCCGTTACATTTGGGGCAATGAGCCCCGGTTCGTAAAACTCCCTCTGTTTCTGCAGGACACCGTCCCGATCCTGGGCACCCAGTATCCGGTCTACCGGCTTGCAACCCTGGTGATCATTGCGGCGACCATGGCCGGGCTCATGCTCTTCCTGGAAAAGACCAAGACGGGCATTACCCTCAGGGCCGCAAGCACCATCCCCGAGATGGTTTCCTGCCTCGGGGTCAACATGAAGCTGGTTCACATCGGGGCCTTTGTCCTGGGGTGCGCCATGGCCGGCATCGCCGGCGTCGTTGCGGGGCCCCTGTACAGCGTAGATCCGGTCATGGGCCATGAGATGCTCATCAGTTCATTTGTGGTTATTGTTATCGGGGGACTGGGAAGCTTGCGGGGGGCTGTATTCGCGGCCCTCCTGGTGGGACTGGTCCAGACCCTGGCCGAGTTTTTCATCACGGATCTGGCTATGGTGATTGTGTACATGTTGATGGCCGTTATCCTCGCGTTCATGCCGCGGGGCCTCCTGGGTGAAGGAAGGTTCGAATAATATGGAACAACAACCGTCCGCACCGGTTCAAGGACCTCAGAAGTCCATGCGCGGTAAGATCCTGGCCCTTGCCATCGTGGTCCTCTGCCTTGCAATTTTTCCCTTTGTGGTCAAGAACCGGTTCTACGTCAGCCTCATCAACCAGATGTTGATCTACGGACTCCTTGCCATGAGCCTGGACGTGCTGCTGGGATACACCGGACTCTTGTCGTTCATGCACAATGCCTATCTGGGGGCGGGCGCGTATCTGGTGGGTCTTTTTCTCTTCCACGTGGCCCCCTCATCCCTGTGGCTTGCTCTCCTTGTGGGGGTCCTGGGCACCCTGATCCTTGCCTTGCCGGTGGGCTGGGTCCAGGTGCGGACAGGCGGGCTTGCCTTTGCCCTTTTAACCCTTGCCTTCGGCATGATGTTTTTTACCGTGGCATGGAAATGGTATTCGGTTACAGGCGGAGACGACGGGCTTATGGGGGTTCCTCACCCGGATATCTCCTTCTTCGGCATGGTGGCCGGAAATACAGGAAACCCTGTAGCCATGTACCTTCTGACCCTGGGCGTTGTCCTTCTCTGCTTTTTGCTGACCTGGCGTATTGTTCATTCTCCTTTTGGGGCGGTTCTGGAAACCATTCGTGAGAACGAAGCGAGGGCCTCCTTTGTGGGGATCAATGTGCGCAAGTACAAGCTCCTGGGGTGGTTGCTCGCCTGTGGGCTTGCGGGGATGAGCGGGGGCCTTTTCATCCTGTGGCGGGGCTATATCGGACCGACCACCATGAGTGCGTTTGCGGGCGCAGGCGTTCTGATGATGGTGCTCCTGGGCGGCATGGGCTCCCTTTGGGGCCCGTTTGTCGGGGCCGGTATTTTCATCCTCATGCAGGATTACATCAGCACCATGACCGAGCACTGGGAACTGTTCGTGGGGCTGGTGGTCATTCTGCTGGTACTCTTTCTGCCGAGGGGTTTTGTCGGCCTGGGTGATTATGTAATGCGCTTCAGAAAGGAATAATCAAGATCCATGACCACGATTCTGAGCACAAAGGCCCTTCACAAGCATTTTGGCGGTGTGCTTGCCGTGAACGATGTGAACGCGGAGTTCAAGGCAAAACGCCTCCGGTCCATCATCGGACCCAACGGGGCCGGAAAGACCACCTTTATCAATGTCATTACAGGGAGGCTGCCTGCCAGCTCCGGTGCGGTGCTCTTCGGCAATCAGGATATCACCAATCAGCCGGCGCATCGACTGGTCCGTTTGGGCATCTGTCGTACCTTTCAGATAACAAGCATATTCATGGGGTTGTCCGTATTTGAGAATGTGAGGATCGCGGCACAGCTGAACATAGGAGGCTCTCTCAAGATCTTCTCGGCAAGAGAAAGCCTGAAGAAGGTGAACCTTAAGACGTGGGAGATAATGGATCGTATAGGCCTGAAGGACAAGGCGAGTATCCCCTCCAATACCCTTGCCCATGGCGATCAGCGACTCCTCGAAGTCGCCATGGCATTGGCCGGCGATCCCAAGATCCTTTTCCTGGATGAACCCACGGCAGGGATGTCGCCTGCGGAGACGGAACATATCGCAGCGCTGATCAAAGGATTAACCGATACCATTGCCGTGGTTTTAGTGGAACACGATATGGATGTGGTCATGAGCATTTCAGATGAAATCACCGTCCTGAACCAGGGGAGCATCATTGCCGAGGGATCTCCCCGGGCAATCCAGGACAATGATCTGGTCAAGGAGGCGTATCTCGGCCATGCGTAATCCGGAAGCAGATAAGATCCTTCAGATCGAGGATCTCCACGCCTATTATGGAAGAAGCCATATTATTCAAGGGCTTTCCATGGATGTGGAGAGACTTGAGGCGGTCTCGATCCTGGGGAAGAACGGCGTGGGAAAAACGACCACCCTCCGGTCCATCATGGGCCTGACCCCGCCCCGGAGAGGGACGATCCGAATCAATGGAGAAGATACGACCCGGTTGCCCACCCACAAGGTTGTCAGAAAAGGGATCGGTTATGTACCGGCTGAACGACACATCTTTCCAGGGGTGAGCGTTGAAGAGAACCTCGTATTGGCGGCAAAGCCTTCAACAGCCACTGACGCCTGGAACATGGAGAAGGTTTACACCCATTTCCCCGTATTGAAGGCAAGGAACCGGCAGGACGGATCGACCCTCAGCGGTGGGGAACAGCAGATGCTGGCCATCGGCCGGGCATTGATGGGGAACCCGATCATCATGCTCCTGGATGAGCCGTCCCAGGGGCTTGCGCCGCTCCTGGTGTTCGAGGTAATCCAACCGATACTCCTTTTCTGCATCGAGTCGGGATTGACCGTCCTGCTGGTGGAACAAAACTATCGCATGGCCCTGAAGGTGGCGTCCCGACACTATCTCATGGGCACCAAGGGCAAAGTCGGGCAGGTCGCCACATCCGAAGAACTGATGGCCGACAGCGAGATCATCAAGAAACATCTGGCAGTCTGAGAGAAGGCGGAACTCGGAGCTCGGAACGCGGAAGAGGTGAGGGAAATGGCGTGAGGCGCAAGGTATAAGGCGTGAGGCGTGAGGCGTGAGGCGTGAGGCGTGAGGCTCAAAGCTGAAAGGTCAAAGGGGGAAGAAGTCAATCCTTATCGGGGGAGAGGGTGTAACCCGACAAACCCGATAAACTCAATAAACCCGCAACCCGCAACGAGTAAAGAGTAATCCCGCTGAAGACGGGATCTTCGACCGGCAACCGGAGCCCAATTTCACACAAGGAGATATATGATGTTCCATTTTTCGACGGAGCAAAAGGTCTGCGAGATCGGCGGCGTAAAGTTCGGCGGTCAGCCCGGCGAATATCCCACCGTGGTCTGTTCATCCATCTTTCAGAAAGGCGACAAGGTTTTTGACGGGAAACGGAAAGAGGGATTCGACGAGAAGCGGGCGGAAGAACTGCTTCGAACCCAGGACAGGATGTCCCTGGAGACCGGGGTCCCGGGAATGGCCGATGTGGTGGCCAATACGGCCGAGGAGTTCAAGATATATGTGGATTTTGTGACCTCGGTGAGCGATATGCCCTTTTGTGTGGATGCCTGGCAGATGAAGCCCAAGCTGGCGGGTGCGGCCTATTGTGCGGAGAAGGGTCTCCTGGACCGCATGTTCTACAACAGCATCACGGTGTGGGAAGAGGATCTGGAGACGGAGATCCGTGAAATCGCGCAGATCGGGGTCAAGCATGTCCTCCTCGTTGCCTTTGACATGGCCGACCAGATGCCTTCCGGAAGGATTGCCGGAACCCAGAAGCTTCTCGATGCCATCGAAAAGGTCGGGGCCCGCTTTGAGAGCATCTTTGTGGACACCTCGGTCATGAACGGGCCTGCCACTGCCTTCTGCGGCATGGCCAACCGGATGATCAAGGAAAAATGGGGATTTGCCACTGCCAGCGCCCCGTCCAACGGTTCCTACATGTGGAAACAGGCCCGGGAGCTGTGGGGATTCAAGGGGTGGTCGGCGGCGGATGCAGGCCTGGAGTCACTGGCCTCTTTCATGTATCACGACATGATATTCTCCGGTCCCATGGCAGGGGCATCACGGATCTTTCCGGCCGTGGCCATGGCCGATGCCTTTGCCGCGACGGCTGCCTTTGCCGAAACCAGAAAACTTCCGGGCCTCGAAACCCATCCTCTCAACAAGCTCTTCCCCGACTTTGTCGGGCAGCTCAAGGGGATGTGAGTGAATTGCGATGGATGATTGGCGATGGATGATTTAGATAAGATTGATTAACCTCCAGAGACATAAGGAGCAGCATAATGACGACAATGAGCCCAAAGGAACGCGTGAAGGCCTTTTTTAGAAGAGAACCGGTGGATCAGGCGCCCGTTTTCAGCGGCATGGGCACGGTGACGGTTCAGGCGATCGACAAGATGGGGATCCGGTTTGCCCAGGTGCATGGTTCGGCGGAATATCTGGCAGGCTCGGCCATTGCCAGTGCCGAGATGTTCGGGTTTGACGGGATCGTCGTTCCCTACGACATGTGTACCGTTCCCGAGGCCCTGGGAAGGGGCGCCAGTCTGTATGAAAACGCAGAGGGGATTCTTTATCCCACGGTCCCCTCCAAATGGGCCACGCTGGACGATGTGGACCTCCCCGAGGATTATCAGACGATTTTTGATAAGGGACGCATGCCGGTGGTGGATGAGGCCATCAGGATTGCGAAGGCCCACGACGGGGGCAAGTTGGCAATCGGTGGGTGGGTGCTGGGACCGTTCACCATGGCCGGCCAGTTGATTGAGCTGGATGTCCTCCTCAAGGGGCTCCGCAAGGACAAGGATCGGGTGGAGGCCTTTTTATCCAGGATGACCGATCTGGTGATTGCCGTGTCCCGGCATTATCAGGGATTGGGGGTGGATTACATGAACATCCGCGAGATGGGATCGGGTACCGACCTCATCTCCCCCCGCATGTGGAAGGCCCTCATCCAACCGAATCTCCAAAAGGTTTTCTCCGCGCTCAAATCCCCCAAGATCAATCATATCTGCGGCTCCACCGACCTGATCATCGAGATGATGAACGACTGCGGCGCCGATGCCGTGAGCGTGGATCAGAAAAACCATGTGGTTGAATCGCGTCAAAAGCTGGGCCCCGACGCCATGATCCTGGGCAATTTCGATCCCTACGGGACCCTGGTCCAGATGGATGCGGCGGATGTGGCCGGGGTCATCCGGAAATGCGTGGATGACGGCGTGGATGCAGTCTGGCCGGGGTGCGATATCTGGCCCGATGTAAAAAAGGAAAACATGGAGGCCTACGTGAAGGCTGTCCGGGAATACGGCAGGAAATAAAACGCCAGGGAAAGGCGAATTGAGGAATTGAGGGATTCAGGAATTTAGCACCTTATTTTCAATAACCCTGTAACAAAGAACAAGAAAATCTGTTTGTATCTCAGTACGCCTTATTCTACAGACTCACACGGAGCCACCCCGAGTGAAACAACACAGAAAAGGTTTCACGGGGCAGGCAAAGAGCACAGAGAAAAGGGCATGTTTCCATTTCTTTATAAAAAAATCCTTTGTGTGCTTTGTGTCTCTGTGTGAGTCCCGCCTGGGATTGGTTGCGGGTATCCGCTTTAGTTTGCAGCTTCTCTACTGTGAGCATGTCCAAACGCAATCGTGACGCATTTGAATGAGCTTTTCAAATTGTTTCATTTAGATGTGTCATTTTGTATCATACCGTTTTAGAGCGGGCTTCTGCAAAGGCCTAAGCACTGCATCCGGCTGTTTTTATATGCATTATCATTTTGGCACAGGCCTTGCTCATTGAAATGCGTTCGGTTGACCTGGAAAACGTAACGG
>JAWOIH010000430.1:0-2943 GCA_046484725.1 Candidatus Desulfacyla sp.
CTCCTTTTATCTCTCCCTGGCAGATACCATGGAAGACCGCTTTCTTCTCCTCCATCGGCACGATGCCTATGAGCTGGCCAGGGTCAACAGCGCCTGCAAGGGACATCTCGAGGCGGTCTACAACGGACTCATAGGCATCTTTGAAAGGGCGCTGGTCAGGGGGCAGGCGGACGGATCCATCTCGGCCATGCCAGCGAACAAAATCGCCATGATCATCTTTTTGATGGTGGACGGTCTGGTGCGCTTCAATACTTATAAGTTGTACGATGCCGGCGCCCTGTACGACGACCTTCTCTCGTCAATCCATCGCATACTCGTCAACCTTCAGCCGTCTGGATAGGAGTGGACTATGATTGCCAAGATCTTTCCTTTTATTTCCTGGTTCAAGAACTACGACAAATCATCCCTTCAAGCGGATGGCCTGGCCGGCTTGACCGTGGCCCTCGTGCTTATTCCCCAGTCCATGGCCTATGCCCAGCTCGCAGGACTCCCCCCCTACTACGGGTTGTATGCCTCTTTCCTGCCGCCCATGATCGCGGCCCTGTTCGGGTCGAGCAGGCAACTGGCGACAGGGCCGGTGGCCGTGGTCTCCCTCATGACCTCGGCCTCCCTCGCGCCGTTGGCTACCGCGGGGAGCGAGGGCTACATCGTATACGCCATTTTGCTGGCCCTCATGGTGGGTCTCTTTCAATTTTCCCTCGGCATCCTTCGACTGGGGGTGGTGGTCAACTTTCTGTCTCATCCCGTAGTGAACGGGTTCACCAATGCCGCCGCCCTGATCATTGCCACGTCGCAGCTTTCCAAGATGTTCGGGGTCTATGTGGATACATCCGAACACCACTACGATACGGTGTACAACGTGGTCGTTGCGGCCTTTCATCACACCCACTGGCCGACCCTCATTATGGGCGCAGGGGCCTTTGCCATCATGTACGGCCTCAGGGCGCTCAATCCCAGAATTCCCAATGTCCTGGTGGCGGTTGCCATTACCACTTCTATCTCCTGGGCCATCGGGTTCGAGCATAATGTCAGGGTTCCTGCATCCAGCATCGAATCGAAGGAGGTGCGTGACCTTATCAAACGCTTCAATGATGCGGTCCAGGAAGGGGACCGCCTGGCTGGCGGGCGCACCAGGGCTTACAGCGTTCTTGAAGAGATTCGAAAAGAAAACGATGTGAAAGCGGTGATGCGGGCCCAACACGAGATTACCCTGTTGACGCACGACATCGAAGCCGCCAAAGAAGAGGCCGCCAATACCCGTGAGAAACTTCGATCTCTGCTTTTTGCCGGAGTGACGGGTGCGGACGTGAAGCCTACCTTTTCCCTCAAAGGGGCATCCTCCAATGAGAAAATGGGAGATGGCAGGACATGGCAGATAAAGGTGGGAAACACCCCCCTCAAAGAGGACAGTCTTCTTTTCTACGGGGGAGGTGCGGTCGTAGGGGTCGTGCCCAAGGGACTTCCCTCTTTTACCGTTCCCAAATTCGATTTGAAGGTTGCGGGTCACTTGTTTTCCTATGCCGCCATTATCGCCCTGTTGGGGTTTATGGAGGCCATCAGCATTGCCAAGGCCATGGCCGCCAAGACGGGTCAGCGGCTGGATCCCAATCAGGAACTGATCGGGCAGGGCCTGAGCAATATTCTCGGCTCCATCGGGAAGAGTTATCCTGTTTCCGGTTCCTTCTCCCGCTCTGCGGTGAATCTTCAGGCCGGGGCCGTGACCGGTCTTTCCAGTGTCTTTACCAGTCTGGCCGTGGTCATTGTGCTGATGTTCCTGACTCCCCTCCTGTATCACCTTCCTCAATCCGTTCTCGCTGCGGTCATTATGATGGCCGTCATCGGGTTGATCAATGTTTCCGGGTTTGTCCATGCCTGGCATGCCCAGTGGTACGATGGGGCCATTTCCATTATTACCTTTCTGGCCACCCTCGCCTTTGCACCCCATTTAGACAAGGGGATCATGATCGGCGTGGTGCTCTCTATCCTGATGTTCCTCTATAAGAACATGCGGCCCACGGTTGCCTCCCTGTCGCGATACGAGGATGAGGCGCTTCGCTGCGTGACCACACATGGATTGAAGGAGTGTCCATACATCTCCATGGTACGGTTCGACGGGCCCCTCTTTTTTGCCAATGCCAGCTATCTCGAGGATAAGATCACTGAGTTTATGCTCAAGAAGAAGGACTTGAAACATATTATCATTGTGGCGAACGGCATCAACGATATCGATGCATCGGGGGAAGAGACCCTGTCTCTACTGGTGGACAGGGTTAGAAGTGCGGGAGTCGATATCTCCATGAGCGGTGTGAATGAGTCGGTGATGCGTGTTCTGGATCGCACCCATTTTATCGCAAGGATAGGGAAGGACCATCTATACCCGACAATGGAGAAGGCGATCTCATCTGTTCACAAAGAGGCGCACGCATCGGGCGACGAGGAGGTTTGTCCGCTCCTCTCGGTATGCCGTCTTGCATGATGGGGGGTTGCAGGAATTGAGGCAGGCCCAAGTGGTCAGAACAGCTTCACCATACGATGAAAAGAAAAGGGGTTTGAAATGACAGCAATCAGCATATTCAGCGGCATCTTTTGCGGAGGAGAACCCATTGTGGCCGGACTGGTTTCCGAAACGGGGTATGGTCTGGTCAAGGACGCGGATATTGTTATCGAAGCGAGCAAACTTTCAGGTCTTTCCCGGCAAAAAATTGAAAGGGCGTTTTCGGGCAAGGCATCTGTATTCAACAAGTTTACTCACGAAAGGGAGCGATCGGTCGCCTATCTCAAGCTGGCTCTGGCCCAGAAACTCTCAGGTAGAGACCTTGTGACGGACGGATTTGTCTCTCATCTGATCCCCAAGCGGTTGGGTCATGTGCTTCGGGTCTGCCTCATTGCGGGCATACCCTTCAGGATAGATCGGGCCATTCAGGATCGCGGCTTGGGCGAAAA
>JAWOIH010000455.1:0-14894 GCA_046484725.1 Candidatus Desulfacyla sp.
ACACGTCTGGAGTTTATAAGGGGTTCAGAATAATGCCACACGCAATTTCCCAATTCCTGAATTCCTAAATTCGTTCTTAAGGAGAGACTCACATGACCGTTTGGATTGAAACCGATCTCTGTAATGGATGCAAGCGTTGCATCAAGGCCTGCCCCTACGGGGCCGTTGAACTTCGAGACGGCAAGGCCCATATCCTGGAGAACTGCACCTCATGCGGGGCCTGTATCGCGGTCTGCAAACAAAAGGCGATTCAGACCGACATCGAACCGAGGGTCATCCCTGATTTCAGCGACTGGAAGGGGGTATGGGTCTTTGCCGAACAGCGCGACGGCAGACTGGGCCGCGTCTCCCTCGAACTCCTCGGGAAGGCCCAGTCCCTTGCCGCAAATCTCGGCCAGGAGGTATCGGCCGTGCTGTTGGGCCACCAGGTATCCGGACTCACAAAGGCCCTCTTCGAGTACGGGGCGGACCATGTCTACCTGGCCGAGCACAAGTCCCTAAAGGACTACCGAACCATTGCCTATGCCAAGGTCCTGGGGGGCCTGATCAAGGAATTCATGCCCAATATCCTGCTGATGGGGGCGACCCATATCGGTCGCGATCTGGGGCCTCGTCTCTCCAGGCGCGTGGGCGTGGGGCTGACCGCGGACTGTACCGAATTGACCATCGACCCGGAGGAAAGGATTCTTCTCCAGACCCGGCCTGCCTTTGGCGGCAATGTCATGGCCACTATCGCCAACCGTTATTCCAGACCGCAGATGGCCACGGTTCGACCCGGGGTGATGGAAGCGGTTAAAAAGGGGCGCAACAAAGGCGATGTGATCACATACAAGGTCGCTCTGACCGAAAAGGAGATCGGCACAAAGGTCCTCGAACTGTTCAAAGAAAAGAAAATGGGTGTGAGCCTGAGCGATGCCAGGGTGATCGTGGCAGGCGGGAGAGGCGTCGGGTCCGATGCGGGCATGAAATCCCTCTTTTCCCTTGCAGAGGCCCTTGGCGGTGAAGTCGCCGGCACACGGATTGTTGTAGAAGAGGGTTGGCTCCCCGTAGAAAGGCAGGTGGGTCAGACCGGCCAGACCGTCAGACCCGAGATCTATATCGCCTGCGGCATATCCGGGGCGATCCAGCACCGGGCCGGCATGCTGGGCTCCCGATATATCATCGCCATCAACAAGGATGCAGGGGCGCCCATCTTTCAGGTGGCGGACTGGGGCATTGTGGGCGATCTTCACCAGGTGATTCCCGAATTGACCCGGGCAGTTTCGCAAAGCAAGCGCACATAGGGGGAAAACCATGTTACGTTCAGATATCGAAACGCTTCACAGAAAAATCATGGCCAGGTTTGTGAATGAGGAAGTCATCCCCGTGGCCAGAGAGCTGGATGAAAAGGGGGATTTTCCATTTTATTTATTCCGGAAACTCGCGGATATGGGGATCTTAGGCATCCGGTATCCCAAGAAGGCAGGGGGCTCGAACGGAAACACCACCCTCTACTGTATTGCCATGGAAGAACTGGCAAGGGGGCTTCTGAGCCTGGCCGCCACCACCGCCATGCAGTGCCTCATGGCCACCAACGGCCTCTACCTCTATGGGACCCCGCAGATGCACGAGGAATACCTGCGTCCCGCCCTGAAGGGCGAAAAGATCGGGGCCTTTCAGTTGACGGAGCCTGAGGCAGGGTCTGATCTGGGAGCGGTGAGGACATCGGCCACCAAGGTAGATGATGGATGGGTCGTCAACGGCATGAAGACATGGTCCACCAGCGGACCATACGGCCATTTTCATACGGTCCTCTGCCAGACCGATCCGGCCAAGAAATTGAAGGGCCTCATGTTTGTCCTCATCCCGAGCGACACGCCCGGCTTCTCTCACAGCAAAAAATTCGAGACCCTCGGCACCCGGACATCGTCCCTTTCCGAGATCTACTTCAATAACTGCCATGTCCCCGAAGAATACATGCTGGGCGAACTCGGAAAAGGTCTGGATGTACTCCTCACGATCCTGGCCGAGATCCGAATCATGACCGCCTGCCTGGCCATCGGTCTTCATCGGGCCGCCATGGATGACTCCATCAAATACTGCAAGGAACGGGTGCAGTTCGGGAAACCGATCGGAAAATACCAGCTCATTCAGGCCAAGATAGCGAATATGGCGGTCAACCTGGAGGCCGGCCGCCTCATGGCCTACAAGGTGACCCATCTCATCGACAACAAGGTGGCATGTCTGAACGAGGCCTCCATGGCCAAATATTTTACCGTTGAATCCGCGTGCAGCGCCTGCGATGAGGCGACCCGGATCTATGGGGCATACGGCTATTCCATGGAATACAACGTTCAGAGATATTACCGGGACAACCGGTTTCTCCTCTATGGCGGCGGAACCCACGAGGTCCTGCAGACGACCATCGCCAGGCAGTTCGGCCTTTAATCCTGACGGTCTCGTAAAATGTCGTCACCCCGTTGTTGAATCCCGCCGCATGGCGGGACGGGGTCCAGGGCTCTCACAAGTGCCTAAGGACACCGGATTCGGGCTTTCGCCGGACTGCCGGGAAGAGAGCATTGTCGACTTTTTTCGAAACTATTAATATTCACCACATCATGATTGGCCATGCTTGAAACCGAAAAAACTGACGACGTGGCATTTGAAGGACTGAAATCGCTCCCTGCGAGGAGGTCTCTGGGCCAGGGCGTCTATGAGAGGCTCAAGCAGGCCATCGTACAGGGAGATTTTGACCCGGGGAGTCGCGTGGTGGAAAGCCGGCTGGCAGCTGCCCTGGGAATCAGCCGCACGCCCGTTAGAGAGGCGATCCACAAACTGGAACGGGAGGGGCTTCTGAGGCAGGACCCCAAGCGCGGTTTCTTTGTGGAGGGTTTGGGCCGCGCCGATATCGAGGAGACGTTCGGCATCCGGAGCGTCCTCGAAAGCTATGCCGCACGGCTCGCGGCCATTCGGCACTTGGAGGGCGAACTCCAGCCGTTAGAGGCGAAGCTCGGGGAATACCAGAAATGTCTGGACCGGGGAAATCTGGGGGCCCTGCCGCAGATCAACACGGAATTCCACGATCTCCTTTATGGTCTCAGCCGCAGCCCCCGGCTCATCAAAATGATCAATGATCTGAGAGACCATATCTACCGCTACCGGGTGGTTCTCCTCAAGGTGGAGGAGATGGCCGAACTGAGCCATGCGGATCACCGGTTGATGCTCATGGCCATGAAGCAAAGGGACGCAGAGCGTGTGGAGAGACTGGTGAAAGATCACCTTTTGCGGGGACAGAACATTGTGCTGAAGGAATTTGGAGATTGAAGAACTCAGAAATGGATCAACCAAGGAGTGAGTTATGCCAGAGAGAAAGATACGCGTCCTGTTGGCCAAGCCGGGCCTTGACGGTCACGACCGGGGGGCCAAGGTGGTTGCGCATGCGATGCGGGAGGCCGGGATGGAGGTCATTTACACCGGCCTTCACCAGACCGTGGCCAGCATTGTGAACCAGGCGGTTCAGGAGGATGTGGATGTCATCGGCCTGTCGATCATGTCCGGGGCCCACATCCCTATCTGTAAAAAGCTGATGGGCATGGTAAGGGAACAGGGGCTGGACAACAAGCTGGTGGCGGTGGGGGGCGTCATCCCCAATAAAGACGTTCCGACCCTGAAAGAGATGGGGGTCGAAGGAATATTTCCCGGCGGCAGCTATTTTAATGAAATCGTGGAGTTCATTGAAAAGCATGTACCCGCCAGGTGACATGCCCCTGATCCGGAAAGTGGGAAAGCGCTTCCACATTACATAACCTGCAACATCTGACAGGAGAGGCGGACATGGGAGTAGCAACATATATCAAAGATGAGAAGGATGCCATCAAGGAGGTCCTCCTGCAGTCCGGCATCAAGGTGAAGCCGGTTTATACGCCCAAGGACCTCGAGGAAATAGGCTTCAATTACCAGAGCGATTTAGGAGAGGCCGGAGAATTCCCTTTTACCCGAAGCATCCACCCGTTGGGCTTCAGAAGCCGGAACTGGACCACCCGGCAGTACACCGGATTCGGCACGCCCGAGGAAACCAACGAGCGATTCAAGCTGATGATCTCCCACGGCCAGACAGGTCTCAATGTTGCCTTTGACCTTCCCACACAAATGGGTTACGATTCAGATGACGAGATGGCCGAAGGAGAAGTGGGTCGTGTCGGAATGGCGGTCGACTCCCTGAGGGATTTCGAGATCGCCTTCAAGGACATTCAACTCAACCGCATCGGGAGCGGACTCACCATCAATGCGGTCGCATCCATCATGCTGGCCATGTATCAGTCCGTGGCGGAGGGGTTCGGGTATCAAAAGACGGAAATTTCCGCAACCCCCCAGAATGACATCCTGAAGGAAATCGTCGGCCGGGGGGCATGGATCTATCCCGTGGAACCGGCGGTTCGGCTGATCGGAGACACCATCGAATACGCCATGAAGGAACTCCCCAGGTGCAACCCGGTTTCCATCTGCGGCTACCATATCCGGGAGTCCGGCTGCACCCCGGCCCAGGAGATCTCCTACGCCTTCATGATCGCCTTTGCCTATATCGATAATGTGGTTGCCCGTGGATACAGGGCCGAGGATTTTGTGGGCCGGTTCTCATTCAACCTGAATATCTACGGAAATCTGTGGGAGACCGTGGCCAAATTCAGGGCTGCCCGAAAACTGTGGGCGAAACTCCTGCGGCAGCGCTATGGGGTTCAAGATGAAAAGGCCCTCTTTCTCCGCGGCATATTCGGCGGGGGGGGCTCGGGCATGACCAAGCAGCAGCCTGAGAACAACATCATGCGCGGGGCCTATTACGCCCTGGCCGCGGCCCTTTCCGGGGCACAGACCACGGCCCTCTGCTCCTTTGACGAGGCCTACACCATCCCCACGGAACGCGCGGCCCTCCTGTCCCTCCGCACCTTCCAGATCCTCATGGACGAGATCGGTCTCAGGGATACGGTGGACCCACTGGCCGGTTCGTACTTCATGGAAACCCTCACCAAGCAGATGGAAGAGAAGATCCTGGAAGAGATGGAAAAGGTGGAGAAGATGGGGGGCATGGTGGAGGCGGTTGCCTCGGGATATGTTCAGAGGGAGGTGGGGAGACAGGCCTATGAATTTGAGAAGAAGCTTCAGTCCGGGGAGGTGATAAAGGTCGGCGTCAACAAATATACGGAAGGTGTTGATATGGAAGTGGAACTCCATGAGTATAATGACGCATGGGCCCAGCTCCAGATTGACCGACTTCGAAAGCTTAAACAGGAGAGAAGCAACACGGCGGTGAATGAATCTCTCAAGGCCCTGGAGCAGGCGGCCCGTCAAAAGGAAAATGTCATGCCGTATCTGGTGGACTGCTGCAAATCCTACGCCACTGTAGGCGAAATGGCCCATCTGTTCAGAGACGTATTCGGAGAGTACCGGGAACCGAGCATATTTTAAGTGAAGAGTGAAAAGTGAAGAGTGAAGAATGGATATTCGTCAACGGATTCCGGCACTATGCGTTTAGGCACTTTAGCTCACTTTAGGCACTTTAGGCATCTTAGGCACTTATAACTTCAGGCACTTCACGCATTTGCAGCGGCAGTCAAGAAAGGGGGTGAAAAAATAAGCGTCCACGTTGGCTTTTGGTTAACAACTCGTCCATTTAATAAGGAGGTCTGAATCATGAAAAAAAGTTTAGGATTCATCGTGGCCGGAATTTTTCTGGCAGCCGTCTTCACAATGGCCTGGATGCCTGCACGTGCGACAGCAGGACCGATCAAACTCACCTATGCCAATTTCCCGCCGGCCCCCACCTTTCCCTGTGTCCAGATGGAACGGTGGAAGACCGAGGTCGAAAAGCGGACCGATGGAAAGGTCGCCGTCCAAACCTTCCCGGGAGGGACGCTCGTGGACGCCAAAGGGATGATGGATGGCGTCATTGCAGGGACCGCGGATATCGGCTGTCTGTGCATGGCCTATCAGCCGGGCCGGTTCATCGTGACCAATGCCACGGCCCTTCCCATGGGTTTTCCCAATGCCACCGTAGCCAGCCTGGTCCTTTGGGACCTGTATGATAAATACAAACCCGAGGAATTCTCCAAGGTCAAGGTCCTGACCATGTTCGCCTGCGCCCCTGCCAACATCTACGCCAACGTGCCGGTTCACAACCTCGCAGACCTAAAGGGACTCCAACTGAGGGCATCGGGCGGCGTGGCCGAGGTGCTCAAGGCCCTGGGCGGCACCCCTGTGGGCATGCCCCAGTCCGAGACCCCTGAGGCCCTCCAGAAGGGGGTTGTGAAAGGGGCCGTTTCCTCACTCGAGACCCTCATGGATTTTAAATATGCCGAACTCTGCCGCAACGTCACCATCTTCAACGGTCCCATCTACCCATTTGCCGTGGTGATGAACATGGCCAAATGGAACAGTCTGCCCGAAGACGTCAAAAAGGTCTTTGACGATCTGAGGGTGGAGCAGGCCGAATGGACCGGCAAGTACATGGATGATCATGTGAATAAGTCCATTGCCTGGTCCAAAGAAAACTACAAGATCGAAATCTACGACCTCCCCCCGGCTGAAATGGCCCTCTGGAACGAAAAAATGTCGCCCATTATCGCCAAGTGGGTCGAGGACGCCACGGCCAAGGGGCTTCCCGGTGCGGCCATTGTGGACGACATGAAGGCCTTTGCCAAGAAGTACCAGGGTAAATAACCCGCTCCTCTTTCCCCTCTCCCCGCTGAGAGTGCGGATGCATTCGCACGCCAGCGGATGAGGGAAAAGGGATTTTTACAGGGGGAAAGAATGGCATTTCTGAATAAATTTGCACTGGCCCTCAACCGCCTCCTCATGGCCATAGGGTGCGGCTTGCTGATCGTGATGATCTTTTTGACCTGCGCCAACATCTTCCTGCGGAGCGTTTGGGTCCCGATCCAGGGCACCTATGAACTCATGGGCTATTTCGGGGCCGTGCTGACGGCCTTTGCCCTTGGATACACGCAACTCCATCGGGGCCATATCTCGGTTGACCTCGTGGTCCTAGGATTTTCTCGAAAGACCCAGAGGGCACTTGAGGGTATCAATAACCTCATCTGCATGGTCTTTTTCGGGCTGGTGGCCTGGCGAATTGCCCGGTATGGCACGACCCTGTGGAACACCGGGGAGATCACCGAGACCCTGCGGATTGTCTACTACCCCTTCGTCTATGCCGTCGCCCTGGGGTGCGCCACCCTCTCCCTGATCTTTCTGACAAATCTGCTGCGCTCCATTTCCCAGATAAAGGAGGAAACCCCATGAGTATGACCCTGGTCGGGCTGTTGGGCATTGTGGTTCTCCTTCTGGTCCTGTTCTTCCTGGGCATGCCCGTGGGGTTCGCCATGGGGATCGTGGGCTTTTGCGGTTTCTGGTATGCGGTCTCCTTCGAGGCGGCCATCAACGTGGTGGCCACGGATGTCTGGACGACGTTTTCCAAGTATGGTCTCACCGTGATTCCTCTCTTTATCCTGCTCGGGTATATCGCCTTCAACTCAGGAATTGCGGAGCGCCTCTACGCAGCGGCATACAAATGGGTGGGTCAGTGGCGCGGAGGTCTGGCCATTGCCACCATCGCCGCCGATGAACTCTTTGCAGCCATCTGCGGCTCCAATACGGCAACGGCTGCCACCATGGGGACCGTGGCCCTTCCCCAGATGAAAAAATATGGGTATGACACCCGGCTGAGCAGCGGGACCGTGGTGACGGGAGGCACCCTGGGAACGGTCATGCCGCCCAGCGTGGTCCTCATCGTTATCGGGCTTCAGACCGAACAATCCATCATCGATCTTTTCCTGGGCGGGATCCTTCCGGCCATTGTCCTGGGACTCCTCTTCATCCTGACCATCTTCGTGCTGTGCCGGATCTATCCCCAGTACGGTCCTGCAGCCCCAAAGACAAGCTGGGGGGAAAAATGGAAGTCCCTGTGGGGGGTTGTGGAGGCCCTCATTATCTTTGTGCTGGTCATCGGGGGCCTTTATTCGGGTCTTTTCACCCCCACCGAGGCGGGGGCCGTGGGCGTTTTCTTTGCCCTGGCCGTTACCGTCATCACACGGAGACTGACATGGAAGAAGTTTGTCAGCTCCATGATGGAGAGCCTTAAGATCACGAGCATGGTCTTTTTCCTGGTCACGGGGGCCATCATCTTCGGACGCTTCCTGGCCGTGACCCGGATTCCCTTTATGGTTGCGGAGTTTGCCTCTTCCCTCCCGGTCTCCCCTTATGTCATCCTGAGCTTTATTCTCATCATCTATCTTATTGGAGGCTGCTTCGTGGACTCCCTCGGGTTTCTGGTCATGACCATCCCCATTTTTTTTCCTTTAGGCATGGCGCTTGGCTTTGATCCCATCTGGTATTCCATCCTGCTGACCATGGTCACCACCATGGGGGCCATCACGCCCCCTGTGGGTGTCAACATATACGTGGTAAAGGCCCTGGCCCCTGAAATCGAACTCAGCACCATCTTCAAGAGTGTGAGTTATTTTCTCATGGCCTGTGTCGTCTGCATCATAATTTTGATTATTTTTCCGGATATCGTTTTGATCATACCGAATATGGCGAAATAGGATTGTTGATTGAGAATTGATGGTTGTTGATCGGGACCCGGATGGAAAATCCCCGATGTTCAGTTACAAGAAGTAATGGAGGACGTAGCAGCTTTTTGGAGCAGAAAGGCAAACCGCTTTTGCGCTTTTTTGAAAGCATCGCTCCGGGACTCCTTCTTGTCTATCCAGAAATAGCAGTCCAATGATCAATCGACAATCAACAAACATAAATCACATAGGGGTGAACTGAAAGATGCCGAAACGTTTTATGCCTGATATGAAGACAGAGGAGGAGCTGAAGGCCTGCCAGTTGGAAGGACTTAAATGGACCGTGGCGCACGCCTACAACGGATCTCCTGTTTACAAACACAAACTGGATAAGGCCGGGGTTAGGCCCGGCGATATCCGTTCGCTCGATGATTTGAGGCGCCTTCCCTTCACAACCTCCAAGGACCTGCAGGAAGGATACCCCTTTCCCCTCCTCTCGGTTCCCTTTGAAAAGGTCGTGCGGATTCACGCGTCGTCGGGAACCACGGGAAAACGGAAAATTCTCTGCTATACCCGGAAAGATATCGAGGATTGGAGTCATTTCTTTGCCCGCTGCTACGAGATGGCCGAGCTGACCCCTGAAGACCGGGTCCAGATTGCCGTGGGATACGGGGTCTGGACAGCAGGCATCAGCTTCCAGATGGGGTGCGAGACCTTCGGGGCCATGGCCATTCCCGCCGGTCCCGGGAACCTCGACATGCAATGCCAGTTCTTAGTGGATCTTCAAACCTCTGTCATGTGCTGCACCGCGTCCATGGGGCTTCTGATGGCGGAAGAGGTCCATAAGCGGGGTATCCGGAACAAGATTAATCTGAAAAAAATGATCTTCGGTTCCGAGCGCTCCAGCGACGCCATGAGAAGGCGTATCCGAGACCTTCTGGGGATCGAACACATGTTCGATATACCGGGCATGACAGAGCTTTACGGCCCGGGCACCGGCCTGGATTGTCCCTTCCACACGGGCATCCATTACTGGGCCGATTATTATATCCTGGAGATCCTGGACCCGGACACCCTGGAGCCGGTGCCTGAAGGGGAGACGGGCGAGATGGTGGTAACCACCCTCAGAAAGGAGGCGGCGCCGCTGATCCGTTACCGGACCCGTGACCTCACCAAGATCATTCCGGGCCGATGTGCCTGCGGCTCCATCCTCCCCAGGCACGATCGTCTCCTGGGGCGTTCCGATGACATGATCATCTTCAGGGCCGTCAACATCTATCCCGGCCAGGTGGATCACGCCCTTTCCGGAATGGAGGGGATCGGCAGCGAATATCAGATCTTCTTGGACAGGAAACAAGACGGGAAAGACTACATGACCCTCAAGGTGGAACGGGGCCAGGGGGTGGGTCCGGATCGTGATGGGGAATTAGCCGTGAAGATTCGGACAGAGATCAAAAAGCAGATCATGGTCACCGCGGAGATCGAACTTTTCGAATACGGCTCATTGCCGAGATCGGAGAGAAAGAGCAAACGGGTATTTGACAATCGGGAGATGGATTGAGCGATTTAGGAATTCAGGAATTGAGGGATCGAGGGATCGAGAACTTGTGGATTCAGCAGCTGACGGGCACTGATATCAATCCGCAATATCTCAAGGGTAGCGGTTTTTTCATGGACGTCAATTTTCAATTCTTCAATTCTCAATTTTAACTGTTTAAGGGGTATTGAAATGATCGACTACGATTACAGGAAACCCGAAAGTCTGGAGGAGGTCTTCAATCTCCTCGGAGAATATGGCCACAGGGCAGCCCTGATCGCCGGGGGCACCGATGTAATGGTCAAGATCCGGAACACGCGAAAGGCCCCTGAGGTGCTCATTTCGTTAAGAGGCCTTAAGGATCTTTCCTATATCCGGAAGAACGGCGACTATCATATCGGGGCGCTTGCCACCCACAGGATGCTGGAGCAGTCCGATCTGGTTCAAAAGGAGTTGACGGCCCTCCATGAGGGGGCCTCCCGGATCGGTTCGGTCCAGGTCCGCAATGTGGCCACCATCGCCGGAAATATCTGCAATGCGGCCCCCTCGGCCGACACGGCCGGTCCGCTCCTGGCCCTTGACGCCCAGGTCCTGCTGCAAGGCCCGGATGGAGAACGAAGCGTGCCCATAACAGAATTTTTCACCGGCACCTACAAGACCGTTCGAAAAGAGACCGAGGTGGTCACTGAGATCCGGATACCCTCTGAGATGGGGCAATTCGGGAGCGCCTACTGGAAACAGTCCAGAAGAAAGGCCATGAATCTCCCGATCGTGGGGATCGCCGTCTCCCTGCGGCTCCACAATGGGACGATTTCAGATTCCAGGATCGCCCTGACAGTGGCCGCGCCCACGCCGATCCGGGCCCACAAGGCCGAGGAATTCCTGGCAGGAAAGCCCATGGACGACACGATGCTGGCAGAGGCGGGGAGGATTGCGGCGTCCACCGAGTGCTGCACCCTCAGAGACAGCCTGAGGGGCGAGGCATGGTATCGCGCCGAGATCATCGAGGCCTATGTCCCTCGAATGGCAAGGCTGGCGGCCCAGCGGATAAGATAAACAAAATTGAGAAATTTAGGAATTGTGAATTTAGGAATTGTAAAGATGGAGCAAATACCTCCGAATTCCTGAATTTCCCAATCCCTTAATTTCTGAATCCCTCAATTCCTCAATCAACTTCTTTATCAAGGAGACTGCCATGAAAAAGATATCGGTTTCGTTCATCCTGAACGGAAACCCTGTCACGGCCGAGGTGCCGGTGACCTGGACGCTTCTGAAAACCCTGCGGGATTACTTTGAACTGACGGGCGCCAAGGAAGGGTGCGGCGTGGGAGAGTGCGGGGCCTGCACGGTCATTGTGGATGGACAGGCTGTCAATTCATGCCTCTATCCTATCCCCGAAGCAGAAGGAAAGACCATCACCACTATCGAGGGGGTTGCAGAGCAGGACGGCGCTCTTCATCCTATACAAAAGGCTTTTTTGGAAAATAACGGGGTCCAGTGCGGGTTTTGCACCTCCGGGATGATCATGTCCGCAAAGGCGTTGCTGGACCAAAACCCCGACCCGAATGAAGACGACATCAGAAAAAGCATTTCAGGCAATTTCTGCAGGTGCACCGGATATGTGCAGATTGTCGAATCGATAGAAATGGCCGCCAGGGCGGACAAATAGAAATGGAGGAGAAGATGCCTGACAATCTCTTTGTAGGAAAGAGCATCCCCAGGACCATCGAGGCGGACAAGGTGACCGGCAAGGCGGTCTACATCAACGACCTGAAACGTCCCGGAATGCTGCACGGGAAAATACTCTACAGCACCCATGTCCACGCCAGGATCAAGCGCATCGATACGTCCAGGGCCGAACGGCTTCAGGGGGTCAGGGCCGTCCTGACCGGCCGGGATATTCCCGATGTGAGGGTCGGATTTTTAAAGGACCAGACCGTGCTCAAAAAGGATGTGGTCCGCCAGTTCAGGGATGAGGTAGCCGCGGTCGCGGCCATCACCCCCGAGATCGCAGAAGAGGCCCTCAGCCTCATCGAGGTGGAGTACGAAAATCTCCCTGCCGTGTTTGACCCGTTCGAGGCCATGAAAGAGGGGGCGCCTCTGGTTCACGAGACAGATGCCAGGGGCAGGCCGGTCAAGAGCAATATCCTCCCCCTTCCCTGGAAATTCGCGGTGGGGGATATGGAACAGGCCCGAAAAGATTCCGCCTACACCACCAAAGACACCGTGAGCACCACCTGGATCAACCAGTGCTGCATGGGCACGAGCGGGTGCATTGCCGAGTTCGACCAGAACAACCACCTCACCCTCTATGACCAGACCAATGTCATCTTCGGCCACGTCAGCAGAATCTCGGAGTATTTCGAACGGATCGGACTGGCCGGCAAAAAGATCCGGGTCGTCAACCCCGTTGTGGGCGGGAGCTTCGGGACCAAGCTGGATACCGACATCTATGAGTTCATCGCCATCCAGCTGGCCCTCAAGACCCGGAAACCGGTCAAGATCATCTTTGACAGGGAAGAAGAATTCCGTGCCCTGCCGCCGAGGCAGCCTGCCGTCTTCACCATCGAACAGGGGTGCGACAGGGAAGGAAGGCTCTTGTTCAGACACTGCGAGGCCGTTCTGGACAACGGTGCCTACACCTCCTGGGGGGCCACCACCCCGTCGGTCATGATCATGCCCATGTCTTCCCTCTACCGGGTGCCCAATGTCTTTTTCAAGGCCACCTGCGTCTACACCAACAATATCTATGCCCAGGCCATGAGGGGATACGGCAATCCCCAGGCCACCTTTGCCGTCGAGACCTCCATGGATTCCCTGGCCGAAGCGGCAGGGATCGATCCGGCCGAATTCAGGCTCATCAATCGCAATCGACCGGGCGACGAGACCCCCATGAAGCTCAAGATCACCTCCTGCGGTCTCGAGGAATGTATCACGTCCGTAAAGGAGAAACTCCAGTGGGACCAAAAGCGGGGGAAGCAAAAGGGCCGCGGCATGGGCATGGCCTCCCTCATTCATGTGGCCGGAGGCGCCAGGGTCACCAAATCGGACGGCCACGGCATCATGGTCAAACTGGATGAATTCGGACATGTGGACGTGATCGAGAGCGGGACCGATCAGGGCCAGGGATCGCCGACCGTCATCTCCCAGATCGTTGCAGAGGCCCTGGGGGTTCGTCCTGAGGATGTCTTCCTGACATTCGGGGATACGGCCCTCGCCCTGTGGGATGCAGGGACCCATGCCAGCCGTCACACCTTTATGGCGGGCAACGCCGCGATCGTTGCGTGCGGAAAGGCAAAAAGACAGATCCTGGATATGGCAGCGGAACTGATCCCCAAGCTCGTTAAAGGCGAGTTTAAGCGGAAGAAGCGGAAAGATCCTGAATTCGTGGAACCGGACCTGGACTATGGATTGATCGCCGATCCGGAAGACATGGATATTCGCGACCGGATGATCTTCCCGAAGAAAGAGCCGGATCATCCCTACTTCAAGGTCCCCATATCCGAGATCCTGCGAAACGGACTTCATGTGGGGATCGGAGAGAGCCGGGTCGTGGCGGCCGAGGCTTTTTACGACCCGCCGACCGAGATGCTGAACCGCGACATGATGGGCAATCTCTCCATGACCTATGCCTTTGGGACCTCCGGGGTGGAGGTGGAGGTGGATGAAGAGACCGGAGAGGTCAAGATCCTCAAGCTGGTCTCGGCCCACGACGTGGGCAAGGCCATGAACCCGACCCTCCTCCTGGGCCAGATCTACGGCGCCGCCTACACGGGCGTAGGCTATGGCCTGACCGAGGAGATCAAGGTCCGAAACGGCAGGGTCATGAACCCCTCTTTTCGCGACTACCAGATGCTGACGGCCATGGACGTGGTTCCCATTGAACCGGTCATCGTGGAACCGGGGGATCCGGACGGTCCTTACGGGGCCAAGGGCGTGGGCGAACCCGGCCTGGTCCCCACGGCGCCGGCCATTGCCAATGCCGTCTATGACGCCATCGGCGTCCGCATCCGAGACCTCCCCATCACCCCGGAGAAGATACTGACGGCACTGAAGGAGAGGAAGTAGTCGGGGGTCAGAGGTCGGAGGTCGGAAGGCACAAGAGCGAGGATCCGGCGACCACCAACGGGCAACCGGCATCGAGTACCCGGTATCAAGTATCCAGTTTTCATGTGGGAGGTATGAATGTCTGACAGGCACTACCGCTTAGGCTGCGACATCGGCGGCACATTTACCGACTTTGTGCTCCTCAATGACCGGACGGGCGATATCAAAATCAACAAATGTCTGACCACCCCGGCCGACCCATCGGACGCGGTGGAACAGGGGATCCGGCAGCTGGAGCGAATGGCCCCGGGTTTTGTGCAGGAACTGGACGAGGTGATTCACGGCACCACCCTGGTCATCAATTCCATTATCGAGAGAAAGGGCGCCAGGACCGGGCTCATCACCACCAAAGGATTCCGGGATGTCCTGGAACTGGGTAGGGAGATCCGCTATGCCCCTTATGACGTATTTGCGGAATTCCCCAAACCCCTGATCCCCAGACGGTTTCGCCTGGAGGTGGACGAAAGGGTCCGAAGCGACGGGACGGTCATCCACCCGCTGGACCGGACCGAGGCCAGGGACGTAGTGTGCAGACTCATTGACATGGGGGTGGAGTCCATTGCCGTGTGCCTCCTCAACTCCTTTGAAAACCCGGCGCACGAACTCATGATCAAGGAGATCATCACAGACGAGGCCCCTGACCTCCCCGTTTCCATCTCCTATGAGGTCCTCCCCCAGATCCGGGAATATGAGCGGACCAGCACCAC
>JAWOIH010000076.1:0-6884 GCA_046484725.1 Candidatus Desulfacyla sp.
GGTCATGTAAGGGTGGGCCTGGAAGACAATATCTACTATGTAAAGGGTCAACTGGCCACCAACGAGGCCCTGGTGGAACGGATGGTGCGTTTGAGCGGTGAAGTGGGAAGAGAGGTGGCGACCCCGGATGAGGCCAGAGAGATCCTGCACCTAAAATCGCGACGGCCGTTGTCTTAAAGCCCGGATCATGCATACCTGCTGATTATACAGCCAGTTGTCTGTAGTGTATGCGAGAAGGAGAAGGATTTTGGAAGGAAGCTGTGTATTTCATCGACGTTTGGATCGGATGCCGCCAAAGGCTGTGCGGGCTGAAGGCGTATGGATTTATGATGAGCAGGGTAAAAAATATCTGGATGCCAGCGGCGGCCCCATATGCGTAAACGTGGGCCATGGAAGGGCCGAGGTGGCGGAGGCCATTGCGAAACAGGCCGGGGAACTTGCTTATGTCCATGGTCCCATGTTTACCAGTGACCCCGTAGAGGAACTCGCAAGGCGGTTGGCTATGCACGCGCCTGAGCCCATCGATCGATTCTATTTCTGTTCGAGCGGTTGTGAGGCGGTGGAGACGGCCGTCAAACTTTCACACCAGATTCATGTGGCAAGGGGTGAACCGCAGCGCCACCGCCTCATCGCGCGCTGGCAGTCTTATCACGGCGCGACCATCGGGGCCCTCTCAGCCACTGGAAAACCTGCCATGCGAAACCCCTTTATACCCCTGTTGGTACCGGTGGTTCATATCCCGCCGCCTTACTGTCTTCGCTGCCATTTCGGGCTGGATTATCCAAGCTGCGGGATGCGTTGCGCCCACGCCTTGGATGAGGCTATCCGCCTCGAAGGGGCGCACTCCGTGTCTGCGTTTATTATGGAACCGATCGGGGGCGCGACCATCGGCGCCTTGGTTCCTCCCCCGGAATATTTCACGATGGTCTCGGAGATCTGCCGGCACCATGGCGTTTTCCTGATCTTCGATGAGGTTATGACCGGCATGGGACGGACAGGGAAGTGGTTTGCCTCGGAGCATTTTGGGGTATGGCCCGATCTTATGGTTATGGGGAAGGGACTCAACGGTGGTTATGCACCGTTGTCGGCCGTGGGTTGTCGTCATGAGCATCTTACGGCGCTGAGGAATGGACCTGGAAATTTTGTCCACGGCCATACCTTTTCCCATCATGCCGTTGCCGCGGCGGCCGGTCTTGCTGTTGTGAACATCCTTGAAAAGGAACACCTCGTGGAAGCGGCAGCAAAAAAAGGGGCGCATCTCGAGAAACTGCTTATGCGGCTTAAGTCAGACCCCGGGGTAGGTGACATTCGAGGGATAGGAATGATGTGGGCCGTAGAGCTGGTCCAAGACAAGTCTTCGCTTCGGCCTTACCCCAGGAAGGAAAAGGTGACTGAGAGGCTTCATGAACAACTCTTGGAGGCTGGTGTCATCACCTACACGTGCACCGGATTTGCGAATGGCGATGGGGATGCCCTTATGCTCGGCCCCCCGTTCATCATCTCGGAAGAGGAACTGGGGATGGCGGTGGATACCATTGCAGACAAGATAAGAGAGGTGCTTGCTTAACGCCGCTTCGGGCAGCTACCGTTTTCTCCCTTTTTCCGCGAAGGAACGTAACCGTTCCTTGGTATCGGCCGATGCAAAGCAAAGACTGATCAGTTCATTTTCGTATTCATAGGCGGATTCCAGATCGATCTTTTCCGACATGCCTTTGAGGGCCTTGGCCATTTTGGAGGCGATTCGGGACTTTTTAAGGAGTTTCCTTGCATAATCCATTACGAATTCATCGAACCCCTCTGTAGGCAGGCAACGGGTAATGAGTCCGATTTCTTCGGCCTCCCTGGCACTGACCTTTCGTCCGGTCATGACGATATCCCAGGCGCGCCGGGCACCCACAAGATAGATCAGCCGAGGAATTCCGCCGATAATTCCCAGGTCGATTTCCTGCTGACCAAAGAGGGAGCCTTCCGTGGCAAAAACGAAATCGCAGTTCATGGCAAGGATATTCCCGCCTCCGAAGGCAAACCCTTTGACAACGCCGATGACTATCTTTTCGGTGTGGGTCATGACTCTGGCCAGGGTACGCAGCTTCATGGTGTAGGCCCTGAATTCCAATGGGCCCATCCCGGCCATTTCTTCGATATCCGCCCCGGCGATAAAGGACTTCTCTCCCGATCCACTCAAAACGATGATCCGCACATCCGGATCTCGATCGTACAGGGCGAAGGCCTCGCACAACTCTGAAAGGACCTGTGTGTCAAGGGCATTCAGCTTCTCGGGCTTGTTGATTAGGATCCGTGCGATTGCCCCTTCAACAGGTCGAGTTTGAAGCGTCTCAAAATCCGGTTCCATCTTTCACACTCCAATCCGTTTTCACTGGAGAGGTCATACGTCCCATCGGGTCAGACCCTGGGTCTTCCCAATAGAGACGGATGGCTCCAGGGAGCTTGTACCACCTTACACCCCAAGGAATTTCTTCTTTATCTCGGTGTTTGAGCGTAATTCCTCAGCCGTGCCATTAAAGACGTTCTCGCCCTGGTCAATCACATAGCACGCGTCAACGAGTCCAAGGACAAACTGCAGCTTTTGCTCGGCCAGGAGAATGGTGATGGTTTGCCGTAATTGCCCGATTAGATTTCCGATTTCGCGGACAATAATGGGTGCGAGGCCCTCTGAAGGCTCGTCCAGGAGAAGGACTTCAGGATTGGTCATGAGGGTCCGGGCAATGGTAAGCATTTGCTGTTCTCCCCCACTCAGTTCCATGCCGCGGCTGGCGTTTAGCCTTTCCAGTTGCGGAAACCATTCAAAAACCCTTTCTACGGACCAGCTCTCCTCGGATTTCCGACTCACGGCGGTCATGATTTCCAGGTTTTCCAAAACCGTCAGGTCGGGAAAGACGCGCCGATCTTCAGGAACATATCCGATGCCGCTTCGGGCAATTCGGAAGGAAGGCTGACTGATAATTTCCTTCCCTTTGAATCGGATCGAGCCGGACCTTGGGGAGAGAATCCCTATGATACTCTTGAGCGTCGTGGATTTGCCCGCTCCGTTCCTGCCGACCAACCCGATCACTTGCCCTTCAATCATATCCAGAGAGACGCCAAAGAGAACATGGCTTTTCCCATAGAAGGTCTGTATGTTTTCCACCTGAAGCATTTTCATGCCTGCTCTCCCAGATAGGCCTCCTGAACCCTCGGGTTTTTCCTCACTTCTTCCACAGAACCCTCCGCAATGACCGTACCCATCTGCAAAACCAGGATGCGTGTAGAAATGGCAAAAACCATTTCCAGATCATGTTCCGTAAATATGATGGTATTGCCGGTCCGTTTCCAAACGTCCTGTATCAATTCAATGGTGTACCTGGTTTCTTCAGGGCTCATTCCCGCGGTGGGCTCATCCAGAAGGAGAAGCTCAGGGTGGCTGGCCAGTGCCATGCCCATCTCCAGACACTTCTGATCCCCATGGGAGAGAGTGCTTGCCACAATTTTAGCCTTGTCCGTCAAGTGAACCAGATCAAGAATGCGGTGCACCTCGTCCGACACTTCAGACATTTGATCCACGTCCCTGAAAAAACGCATCGCCTTCTTTTGATGGGCCAGTACACCGATGCGGACATTGCTGAAAACCGTCAGGTCAGGATAAAGATTCACCACCTGGAAAGACCGGCTGATCCCCTTTTCAACGATCTTATGGGTGGGGAGCCCGCTGATCCTCTCGCCCTTGAAAAGGATCTCGCCCTCGGTCAGGGGAAATCTGCCGGTGATGGAGTTGAAAAAGGTTGTCTTTCCTGCCCCGTTGGGTCCGATAACGGCCAGTAATTCCTTTTCGGCCACCCGACAGTTGACCTTGTGAAGGGCATTCATTTTGCCGAAGCTTTTTGTCAGGTTATTGATCTGAAGGATTTCCATTTAATATACCCGGTCTCAAAGGTCTGGGATCGAACAGCGCCTAAGATCTCTGTTTCCTGCCGGCGATCATGAGGAGCATCTTCTTTCCGTAGCCCGTTACGCCCATGGGGAAGACCATCACCACAAAAATGATGATACTCCCCATGACCAACTGCCAGTATTGCGTCACTGATACAATGTAACTGTGGAGGGTGTAGTAGATAAAGGTCCCAAGTCCCGGGCCGAACAAGGTGCTGATTCCGCCGATAAGACTCATAAAGATGGGCTCCCCCGATTTGGACCAGTGGGAGGCATGGGCATCGATGGTCCCGGCAAAGGGGCCAAAAAGCGCCCCGCTCACCCCTGTAAAAAAACCTGCTATTACAAAGGCAATGAGCTTGTACCGCTTGGTGTTGAGACCCATATATTCGGTCCGCTGCGGGTTCTCTCTTATTGCCAACAGGATCTGGCCAAACGGAGAGCGCATGACCTTTCGCATCACCAGATAGGAAAGGCCCACCATGATGAGCATAAAATAATAGTTGCTCAAAGGCGTCTGGATCGTCAGGTCCCAACCGCCAAGCCCTATATGTGGGCTGGGAATGCCTGTCAAGCCGTCGGGCCCTCCGGTCAGGGAGGTCCATTTGTATACGATTGTATAGAAGAGTTGAGCAAACGCCAGTGTCAACATGCCGAAATAGATCTCGGAGCGATGAATGGTAAACAGTCCGATGACGACCGAGAGACCCGTGGAAATGATCATGCTGCCCAGGAAGGCCGCCAACCAGGGTACCCCCAATAGTTTCATCATCAACGAGATGCTGTAGGCCCCTGCCGCAAAGATAGAGGCCTGGCCAAAGGAGAGCATGCCCGTAAATCCGAACAGGACATTAAAACTGATGGCAAACAGGCCAAAGACCAGGATTTCCGCACAGAGAAACAGCCAATACTTGGACAGCCACAATGGCGCAGTTGCAAAAACAAGCAGCAACAGCACCCCACCGATCAGGCTGGTCGTTTTGGGCGAAAACCATTTAAAAATTCTCCCCGCCTCGCCCATGTGCGGCGCTATGGGAACATGAATCTGCTCAATCTCACGCCCAAAAAGCCCTCTGGGATAGATGGTCAGAAAGACCACCAGCAGGACAAAGACAAACGTCATGGCGAATTGGGGGAAAAATACGCCCCCCAGGGCATGCATTTCGCCGACGATCAGGGCTGCCAGAAAGGTGCCGCGAAAGCTGCTGACGCCGCCAATCACCACAATGGCAAAGCTATAGATCAGGAATTCGGCATCCACGCCGGGTGCGATGGAGAGTTTCAGGGACCCGAGGACTCCTCCCATGCCGGCCAGAAGCGCACTCAACATAAAGGCGATGGTCCCATTGAGCGGCACATTGAAACCCAGTGCCCCGGCCACTTCCCGGTCAAGGGAAACCGCCCTCAGGATCTTTCCGAGTTTGGTCTTCTGAAACAAGAGCCATATCCCCAGCGCTGTGAGGACCCCCATCAAGAGAATGAAGAGGGAGGAAGTCGGGACGATCTGGCCCCCCATGCCGAAGGCGCCCGCGAGTTGCTCAGGCATGGGCACGGTCTTCACATCTGTTCCCCAGATGATCTTGATCAGGTCATAGATCACTAAAATCATGCCAAAGGTGAGCAGCAAGGTGTACACATGGTGCCTTCGATAAAGGGGCCTGAGAAAGAACACCTCCATGATGCCGCCTATAACCCCCACCATGACAGGGACTGCCAGGAGGGCCATCCAAAACGTTCCGCCCCATAGGGCGGTCATGGTGTATGTCAGGTAGGCCCCCACCAGAAACAACGCGCCGTGGGCGAAATTCAGGACGCCCAGGAACCCCAGGGCGATATTGAGGCCCACAGCGATGATGAAAAGCAGCATGGCGAAGGTCAAGCCATTGATCACGTACACCATGTTCCCATCCTCTCACAAGGTTCGAATAAAAAGGTATGCCGCCAGACCACCCAGGAATTCCAGTCCGGGCATGGATGCAGCTATGGGTGTTCAAGAATTGCGGCCGTTCCATGCATGGCAGACGTCTGATATGTGGAACGGCCGCAAGGACATTACGATGTAAAGGGAATCGGAAGGCCCCACTTCTCTTTGGCTTCCTCATCCGTGACCATCACCTTTTCGTAGGGGATGGAGACGATTTCCTTGGCAAGCCAGTAGGGGGCTCCCTCGACCGGTCCGAAGAACCCCAGGTAATAGGCCTTCTTCAAGGGGAGATGCGAGGTGTCCCTGATCTTGAGCCAGCCTGCATAGCCATCGTATTCAAGACCCTCCATCTGTTTCGCTATGTCGGCGGGTTTTGTGCTATTGGCCATTTCGATGGCCTTCTTCAATACATAGATGGCATCATAGTAACATGCGGCCGTATCCTCCGAGACCCACTCCCCTGTTTCTTTCACAAACATCTCATTAAATTTCTTGCCTGGGGGCAAGGACGGATGCCCTTGGTCCATGCCGCTCCACATGGGCTCCATGTCGTTCCCCATGGCCTTGCAAATCCCAACGGAGTTTCCGTAGTGGAAACCCACCATCTTATCAAACAGCTTGTAGGGCTTTTGCTGCCGCAAGAAAGTGACCATCTCGCCTGCCCAGGAGATGCTCACCAGACCGTCCGGCTTAAAATCTAAAATCTTCTGGATATAGCTCGAAAAATCAGCGCATCCAAAGGGATGCACGACAGGCAGAATCTCACCGCCCTTCAGGGGCGTGTTTTCAATGGCATCTTTGAAATCGTTCAGACAGTCATGACCCCATGCATAATCGGGCGTGAGAACCGCCCATCTCTTGAAATCGGGGTATTTCATGGCGGCCATTCTCCTCCCTGCCGAACTACCGCGGATACCCGACCGCGTCGCTGCTCTACCAGCTTGACAATCCACTGCCGCGGCAAATGTTCCTCACCCCGCTGCGCCACGACCGGACCGGAAGATCGCCGCCGCGTCGGGACACGTCGTCTCTT
>JAWOIH010000080.1:0-12646 GCA_046484725.1 Candidatus Desulfacyla sp.
CACTCCATGATCGCAATCATCGACTATAAGGCGGGAAACCTCAGAAGCGTGGAGCGTGCCCTCCGGGGCCTGGGGTTTGCGTGCCGAATTACACACGACAGGGACGAAATCCTGACGGCGGACAGGGTCGTCTTCCCGGGGGTCGGGGCCGCAGGACGGGCCATGGCCGACCTGAGAGGACTCGGCCTGGATCGGGTGTTGGGCCAGGTGCTTGAGGAAGGAAAGCCTTTTTTGGGCATATGCCTCGGGGCCCAGATTATCCTGGAGAGGAGCGACGAGGACCATGCCGCGTGTCTGGGACTCATGGCCGGAGAGGCCAAATCCTTCCCGGTTCCCCTCCCCTCCCCTGACCACGGACGCCTCAAGATCCCGCATATGGGATGGAACGGGGTAACGCACGCAAGGAAGCATCCGGTCTTAAAAGGGATTGGTCCGGAAGACGAATTCTACTTTGTGCACGCCTATTATCCGGCGCCCGCATGCGAAGACCATATCATCGGCACAACCGACTACGGGATCCGGTTTCCCTCGATCATCGGCAGGAGGAACCTCATCGCCATGCAGTTTCATCCGGAAAAGAGCGGGAGACCGGGGCTTAACATATTGAAGACCTTCTGCGAATGGGACGGCAGCCATGCTGAGTAAACGGATCATCCCCTGCCTGGATGTGCGGGACGGAAAAACCACCAAGGGGATCCGGTTCAAAGAGAACGTGGATATCGGGGATCCGGTGGACATGGGCCGTTATTATTATCATGAGGGGGCCGACGAGATCGTGTTCTACGATATCACCGCCTCAAACGAGGGCCGGGATATTATGATCGACGTGGTCAGCCGGGTGGCCGAAACGATCTTCATCCCCTTTTCCGTGGGCGGGGGGATACGGTCCTTAGAGGACATGCGAAAGGTCCTCTTAGCCGGGGCAGAAAAGGTCAGCGTCAACTCGGCAGCGGTCAAAGACCCTGAGATCATTTCCCGGGGGGCGGAGTCTTTCGGCAGTCAGTGCATTGTCCTCGGCATGGACGTGAAACGGGTAACGCCCTCTGACGCGATCCCGTCCGGCTACGAGATGGTCATCAACGGGGGCCGGACCGATACGGGTCTGGACGCCCTGGCCTGGGCCAAGCGGGCGGAGGCCCTTGGGGCCGGTGAAATCTGCCTCAACTCCATCGATGCAGACGGCACCCAGGACGGTTATGAACTGACCCTGACCGCCCTCATATCCGAAAATGTCTCCATCCCGGTGATCGCCTCGGGCGGCGCGGGGAGCATCGACCATATTTACGAGGTGCTCACAAAGGGGAAGGCCGATGCCGCCCTGGTGGCCTCTATCGTCCACTACAACACCTTCTCCATCAGGGAGATCAAGGACGCCCTTCACGCCCGAGGGGTGACGGTCCGGATGAGGTGGTAATGGGATTTGAGATTTGAAATTTGAGATTTGAGATGCGGCGACAGCGCAAAGGGCTCCCTGCTCCCTGCTCCTTGCGCCTAGCGACTAAAACCTACATCTTGCGCCTTGAGCCTAACGCCTGTTATGTACACCCTACTCGCATTGGAAGATGGCACCCTGTTTCATGGCCGCTCCTTTACCGGTCATTGTGAAGCCGTGGGCGAGGTGGTCTTCAATACCAGCATGTCCGGGTATCAGGAGATCCTGACCGATCCCTCCTACTGCGGCCAGATGGTGACCATGACCTATCCCCTGATCGGCAGCTACGGGGTGAACCACGAGGATGTGGAGTCGGACCGGATACAGGTGAGGGCGCTCCTGGTAAAGGAGTACCAGGAATATCCCAGCAATTATCGATCAAAAAAGTGCCTGGCCGATTACCTCGAGGAGGCTGGCATTCCAGGGATCCAAGGGATCGACACCCGGGCCCTCACCCGGCATATCCGGGCGCGGGGGGCCATGAAGGCCGCCCTCTCCACACGGGATCTGGATCCCGATTCCCTTGTGGAAAAGGCCCGGTTGTCCCCGGACATGACGGGCCTCGACCTGGCCAAAGCGGTCACATGCAGGGAACCGATGCTGTGGCAAGACAGCAGGCTGTCCCCTATCGCAACCGGGCTAGAGGGCTTCCAGTGGCCTGAAGGAAGAGGGCCTTTGCGAATCGCGGCCATGGATTACGGCATCAAATATAATATCCTCCGATCCCTGGAGCAGAGGGGCTGCACCGTCCTGGTCCTTCCTGCCGATACGGACAGCAATACCATTGACCGGCTGGCCCCGGACGGGCTCTTCCTGAGCAACGGCCCCGGAGATCCGGCGCCGGTCACCTATGCCGTGGATATGATCCGCGATCAGATGGGCCGCAGACCCATCTTCGGGATCTGCCTGGGCCATCAACTGATCGGCCTGGCCCTCGGGGGGAAGACCTTTAAACTCAAGTTCGGCCATCACGGGGCCAACCAGCCGGTCAAGGACCTTGCCACCGGCCGGGTGGAGATCACGGCCCAGAATCACGGATTCTGCGTGGATATGGACTCCCTGAAAGATCCGGACATCGAGATCACCCATGTGAACCTCAACGACAACACCGTGGAAGGCCTGAGGCACAGGGAACTCCCCCTCTTTTGCGTCCAATACCACCCCGAGGCCGCGCCGGGACCGCACGATGCAGGGTATCTCTTCGACAGGTTTGTGGAGATGGTGAAGAGGCGCATGGCGTGAGGCGTGAGGCGCAAGGAGCAAGGAGCAGGGAGCAAGGGGTGAGGGGAAAGGCCAAAGCGAGACCCGGCAAATGGCAGAAGGTGAGAAGGTGAGAGGGTAAGCCTTTAAGGAGCAAGCAGTTTTGAGCTGTTGAGCTGTTAAGATTTAAGCCATCAGCTATCAGCCCTGAGCCAGGAGCTATCAACCAGTATCCAGTGTCCAGTAACCAGGAACCAGCAACCGCCCATGCCCAAACGTACCGACATCCATAAAATCCTCATCATCGGCTCCGGTCCCATTGTCATCGGGCAGGCGTGCGAATTCGACTATTCAGGGACCCAGGCGTGCAAGGCCCTGAAGGAGGAGGGGTACGAGATCGTCCTGGTCAACAGCAATCCCGCCACCATCATGACCGATCCGGACACGGCCCACCGCACCTATATTGAACCGATCACCCCCGAAATCGTGGCCAGGATCATCGAACGGGAGCGTCCCCAGGCCATCCTGCCGACCCTGGGCGGCCAGACCGGCCTCAATACCGCTATCGGCGTGGCCAGGACCGGGATCCTCGATGCCCTCAACGTGGAGATGATCGGCGCCTCCATCCCGGTCATCCACAAGGCCGAGGACCGGGAGCAGTTCCGCGACGCCATGACCCGGATCGGGCTCAGGGTCCCTCAGAGCGGTATCGTCAGGAACATGGAAGAGGCCAGGGCCGTGGCCGAGCAGATCGGATACCCGGTCATCATCCGGGCCAGCTTCACCCTGGGCGGCTTCGGGAGCGGGGTGGCCTACAACCGGGAGGAGATGGAGCAGATCGCCCGGATCGGCCTGGACGCCAGCATGATCCACGAGATCATCATGGAGCAATCCCTGTTGGGGTGGAAAGAGTATGAACTGGAGGTGATGCGGGACTTCAACGACAATGTGGTCATCATCTGCTCCATCGAGAATGTCGACCCCATGGGGGTCCATACGGGGGACAGCATCACCGTGGCCCCGGCCCAGACCCTCTCCGACTGGGAATATCAGCAAATGAGGGACGCGGCCATTGCCATTATCCGGGAGATCGGGGTGGAGACGGGCGGCTCCAACATCCAGTTCGCCATCCATCCGCAAACGGGCGACATGGTGGTGATCGAGATGAATCCGAGGGTGTCCCGGAGCTCGGCCCTGGCCTCCAAGGCCACGGGATTCCCCATCGCCAAGATAGCGGCCAAACTGGCGGTCGGATACACCCTCGATGAGATCCCCAACGACATCACGCGGGAGACCCTGGCCGCGTTCGAGCCCACCATCGACTATTGCGTGGTCAAGATCCCCCGGTGGACCTTCGAGAAGTTTCACGGGACCCGAGACCTCCTGACCACCTCCATGAAATCGGTGGGCGAGACCATGGCCATCGGGCGGACCTTCAAGGAGGCCCTCCAGAAGGCGGTCCGGTCCCTCGAGATCGGGCGTTTCGGCATGGGGAGGGACGGCAGCCGCACGCGCAGGCCCCGTCCGGACCGCCATCAGATCGAGGATAGGCTGATCCAACCCAATTCAAATCGCCTCTTTTATATCTATGAGGCCCTAGCCCGGGGCTTTTCCATCGACCGGATTTACGAGCTGACCCGGATCGATCCCTGGTTTCTCTTCCATATCCACGATATCCAGAAGATGCACCACCGGTTGAAGGAGATGGCCAAAAGGAGACTCATGCCGGATGCGTGGGACCCGGATGTCATGAGAGAGGTGAAGGCCTGCGGCTTCTCCGATGCCCAGATCGCCGCCATCTTCGGATCGGAGGAAGGGGCCATACGGGACACCAGAAAGAGACAGGGGGTCGTGCCCGTGTACAAGTCGGTGGACACCTGCGCAGCCGAATTTGAGGCCTACACCCCTTACTACTATTCCACCTATGAGCAGGAAAACGAGATTCAGACGTCCGGCAGAAGGAAGGTGATCATTCTGGGCGGGGGACCCAACCGGATCGGCCAGGGGATCGAGTTTGACTACTGCTGCGTGCAGGCCTCCATGGCCCTCAGGGAGATGGGGATTGAGAGCATCATGGTCAACAGCAACCCCGAGACCGTGAGCACCGATTATGACACCTCAGACAAGCTTTATTTCGAGCCCCTGACCGTGGAGGACGTCCTACACATCGTGGAACAGGAGCGGCCGGAGGGGGTGATCGTCCAGTTCGGGGGCCAGACCCCCCTCAACATTGCGGGGGCCCTGAGCCAGGCCGGGGTCCCGATCCTGGGGACCAGCCCGGAGAACATTGATCGGGCAGAGGACCGGGAGCACTTCCAGAAACTCCTCAGGAAACTGGAGATCCTCCAGCCGGCAAACGGCACGGCCGCCAACAAGAAGGAGGCCATCCGGGTGGCCGAGCGGATCGGTTACCCGGTGGTGGTCAGGCCCTCGTTCGTCCTAGGGGGCCGGGCCATGGAGATCGTCTATGACCGGAAGGCCCTCGAATTCTATATGGGGGAGGCCGTTCAGGTCTCTCCCGGAAAACCGATCCTTATCGACAGCTTCCTGGAGGCGGCCACCGAGATCGACGTGGATGCCATCTCGGACGGGACCGATACCGTGGTGGCCGGGATCATGGAGCATATCGAGGAGGCAGGGATCCACAGCGGGGACAGCGCCTGCGTCCTCCCGGCCATCTCCCTGTCGAGCGAGATCCTGGAGCAGATCAAGGCACAGACAAAGTCCCTTGCCCGTGAATTGAACGTGGTGGGGCTCATGAACATCCAGTATGCGGTCAAGGGCGGGCTCATCTATATCCTGGAGGTCAACCCGAGAGGTTCCAGAACAATCCCCTTTGTCAGCAAGGCGACCGGCATTTCCCTGGCAAAGCTGGCCACCCGGGTCATCCTGGGCGAGAAATTGAAGGACCTGGGTCTGGCCGAGGAGATCATGCCGGGTCATATCTCCGTTAAGGAATCGGTCTTTCCCTTTGCACGGTTCCCCGGGGTGGATACGATCCTGGGGCCCGAGATGAAATCGACCGGCGAGGTCATGGGCATCGACCGGTCCTTCGGCCTGGCCTTTGCCAAGGCCCAACTGGCGGCCGGGCAGCGCCTCCCCCTCTCCGGCACCGTTTTTATCAGCGTGAAGGATGACGATAAAAAGTCGATGCTCTACACGGCCTCCCGTTTTCACAGCTTGGGATTTGAGATCGTGGCCACCGGCGGGACCTCAAAATTTCTGCAGCACCATCGGATCCCCAGCAGACGGGTGAACAAGGTGCGGGAGGGAAGACCGCACGTGGTGGACATGATCAAGAACGGCGAGATCGCCCTGGTGATCAACACCACGGGGAGCAAGAAGGCCGTGACCGAGTCCTTCTCCATAAGGAATGCGGCCCTGGCATTCAATATCCCCTACACCACCACCCTCTCCGGGGCCACGGCCACGGCCCTGGCCGTGGAGGCCATGATCGAGGGCGACCTTGAGGTAAAGACGTTGCAGGAATATCATGGGGAGGCGTGAGGCGCAGGGAGCAGGGAGCAAGGCGTGAGGGGGAAGCTCGAAGCTGAAAGCTCAAAGCTCAAAGCGAGACCCAGCAGATGGCAGAAGGTCAGAAGGTGAGAAGGTGAGAGGCTAAGCAACGCGCATCCAGCAACCAGTATTCAGCAACCAGCAACGGGCAACCAGCCATGAATCAGACAAGCAACACCGAACCGATCGAAAAGCGTCCCGGCCGACCCAAAGACGAATGCGGGGTCTTTGCGGTGTACGGGCATGAAGAGGCGGCCAAGATGGCCTATTTCGGTCTCTATGCCCTCCAGCACCGGGGCCAGGAGAGCACCGGGATTGTGGTATCGGACGGGACCCGCATCTTCGAACACAAGGCCATGGGTCTGGTGCCCGAGGTCTTCACCGAAGAGACCCTCAACCGGTTGCCGGGCCACATCGCCCTGGGACACGTCCGCTATTCAACCACCGGTTCTTCTCTTTTGGTGAATGCCCAGCCCTTCAGGGTCCAGTATTCCGGCCAGTCCTTTGCCGTGGCCCATAACGGCAACATCCTGAATGCCAGGCAGATCCGGTCGGAACTGGAGGACAGCGGATCCATCTTTCAGACCACCATGGACAGCGAGGTGGTGCTTCATCTCATTGCCCGGCATTACAGGATGGGGCTGGAACAGGCCATGATCCAGGCCATGATGCGAATGCGGGGGGCCTACTCCATGGTGGTCATGACCGAAAAGGGCCTGATCGCGGCCAAGGACCCCAACGGTTTCAGGCCCCTCTGCCTGGGAAGGCTCAACAGCGGGTATGTCGTGGCCTCCGAGACCTGCGCCCTCGACCTGGTGGAGGCGGAATTCATTCGGGAGATCGAGCCGGGCGAGATCGTCATCATCGATGACCAGGGTCTGAAGACCGTTCCCTCGGGCATCCCGTCGCACAAGAGCCAGTGCATTTTTGAGCTGATCTATTTCGCGAGACCCGACAGCCGGGTGTTCGGCCAGAATGTCTACATGTTCCGGAAGCGTCAGGGGGAACTGCTGGCCAAAGAATATCCGATCGAGGCGGACCTGGTCATGCCCTTTCCCGATTCAGGGAACTACGCGGCCATCGGGTATGCCCAGGCATCGGGGATTCCCTTTGAGATGGGGATGATCCGGAACCATTACGTGGGGAGGACCTTTATTCAGCCATCCCAGAACATGCGCGATTTCGGGGTCAAGGTAAAGCTCAATCCGGTCAGGGAGCTCCTGAAGGGCCAGCGGGTCATCATC
Organism: Candidatus Desulfacyla sp.; assembly: GCA_046484725.1. Classification (GTDB taxonomy): domain Bacteria; phylum Desulfobacterota; class DSM-4660; order Desulfatiglandales; family Desulfatiglandaceae; genus AUK324. Next base: position 7,393 of record JAWOIH010000080.1, read on the forward strand.
ATGGAGGACTCCATCATCCGGGGTACCACGGCCCGAAGCCGGGTCCAGACCCTGCGAAGGATCGGGGCCAGAGAGGTCCACATGCTCGTCAGTTGCCCCCCGCACCGTTTTCCCTGCCACTACGGGATCGATTTTTCCACCAAGGGAGAACTGATCGCGGCCCGGAAATCGGTGGAACAGATCCGCGATTTTGCAGGCCTGGACAGCCTCGGATATCTGAGCATCGATTCCCTCAAGCAGGCCATTGACATCCCTGAAAACGACCTCTGCCTGGCCTGCTTTAACGGCAACTATCCGGTCCCCATCGACGAGGCCTTTTCCAAGTATTGCCTGGAATCTGCCTGATCGGCAGGCGCCCGATCCTCACTTCCGTCAACCCTTTTCCAGGCTGATTTAAACGCACGTTCCTCCGATTGGATCACCGGTTGGAAGGGCGTCCTATCACTATCTCCTCACCCTGATTCCCACGCCCTGCGTGGGAGCGAGAGCGAGATCCACCTCCAAAATGAAAATTGCTGTTTTTTGGCTTGACAAAGAAGGGATTTTTGATAAAAACTCTAAATTGTAGACAATAGACAATAGACACTGGGTTTTCAGGCGGGCTTCATTCATGTTGCAGATCCACAGTATCGTTGACAACGTAAGAAAGTATCTCCTGGGCCGTATCCTTCATGGGGATTTGCATCCCGGGCAGCAGGTGAAGGAACAGGAGATCGCATCGTCTTTAGGGATCAGCCGCCCCCCCATCAGGGAGGCGCTGAAGCTCCTGGAGGCAGAGGGATTGATCGTGAGGAAGCCCAATCGGGGCGCCTTTGTGGCCACGATCACCGAGCATGATGCATGGGAGATTTATACCCTGAAGTGCAGTCTGTATGAAATGGCCACGAGATTGGCGTTTGGTAAAATCTCCAAGGGGGATATCCAAAACTGGGAAGCGGTGGTAAACGAGATGGAAAAATGCGTCTTGTCCGAACCCCCTGATGTTATCCGGTATCAGACCCTCAACAAGGAATTTCACGACATTATGTTTCAGATCTCCGGCCATCAGCGTCTTCAAAAGATCTCTCAAATGCTACACTATCAGATGAATCGATTCAGTTGCGTATCCCTGATGGACGAAGCACATCTCAAGGGATCCCTCTCGTATCATCAGGAAATCTTCGACGCCATCAGAGAGGGGAACATGGAGCGCACAATCCGGATCACCCGGGAACATATCTTGAAAGGTCTGGATATTGTACAAGAGATCATTGCCGAGGAAACCCGTTCAACGGGCGATTGGGGAGACGGGTATTCAATGAAAGACACGGGCGAGCGTGTCGTTGGTGGAGTCGTTGGGCCTGCTTAACAGGATGGGGGCGTTGTGAGGCGTTTGGGGTTTAACCGGCAATGGCGGGCGGGACGGAGACCTTTCCTTGACGTCCTGGGATGCGCGCAGACGCATCATCGAAAAGGTCGCCTGAATCCGGGTTTTTGATTAGGCGTGTATTGGGGAACGTAACATCTTGTTAACATCAAATCATCAAGGAGGGTTGGCTATGAAAAGAGGTCTTCTGTGTTGTCTAATCGTTGTGCTGCTGGCTTTTTTTGTCGTACCTGCGGGGGTTTGGGCCGAATCAAAGTCCAAGATGCATTTGAAATTCAGCACATGGCATCCACCTGCAAGCAGAGAAGTGAAAACCGTCTGGCAACCGATGCTCGAGACGTTGAAAAAGAAGAGCGACGGACGCATCACGTATACGCTCTACGCGGGCGCCGCCCTGGGGAAAGGCCCGGAGCACTATGATATCGTGGCCAAGGGGCTGTCCGACATGGGGTATTTCACGGCCACATGGACGCCGGGAAGGTTTCCGCTGACCGATGTCCTGTCTCTGGCGACCTGGGTGGACGGCAAGGACATCGCTGTGGATATCGGCAACCAGATGTACAAGGAGGCCCTGGCAAAGGAGTTCCCCGGGGTGAAGATGATCGAACTTAACGGATGTATTCAGGCCTTTCTGTGGACGAGAAAGCCGGTGAAAAGCATCGAAGACTGCAAGGGGCTCAAGATCCGGTCTCCGGGCGGACATCAAACCCATTACATCAAGTCCCTGGGAGCGGAACCCGTGTTTATGCCCCTTGGCGATGTATATCTGGCGCTGGAGACCGGGACGATTGACGGCCTGGTGACCTGCCCGCCCCTGGTGCTGGCCTTCAAGTTGCACGAAGTGGCCAAATACGGGGTGGTTGCGACCTTCGGATGCGTATCCGAGGGCGTGATTATGAATCAAAAAAGCTGGGAAAAAACCCCCGACGACCTCAAACCGATCATCGAAGAGGTGTGCGGCAACCCCTTCAGGACCACCGGCGGTCTCAACCGGGACGTTTACAAGGTCATGGTGGACGAAATCAAAGGCAAGGGCGTAGAACTCACCGCCTTGACGCCGGACCAGGAGAAGCGCTGGTTCGCAGGTTTCCAGGATGTGACCAAGAAGTGGGTGGCCGATCTGGAAGCAAAAGGACTGCCTGCAAAGGACACCGTCTTGAAGTACAACAAAATTTCTCAGGATCTGGGCGTCACCTGCGTCGCCTTCCCCGAGGAGTGGAAGTAATTGCGGCAGCGACGCGATAGCTGAAAGATCAAAGGACGTTTTTCGCTCCCCCGGTCCTCCGTGGCAATGCATAAAGGTCGGTATGGGTTTCCATGCGGGGACGCGGGAGCTGCGAAAAACAGGCTCGCGCAAAGATGTCTTTATTGCCTTTTGTGCCATGATTCCAAGAAACAGAATACTGAAAATCGCGGAGTATTGGAACGATGTTTAGAAAGACGATCCAACGCGGTACACTCTATATGAGTTACATCGGCATGATCTTGCTTATCCCCATGATGTTGCTTACCAGCGCCGAGGTGGTGGGCCGGGCCGTATGGTCCCGGCCGATCCCGGGCTCCATGGAACTCTCAAGCTATATGCTGGCCATATTCATCCTCCTGGGCATCGCCTATACCCACCAGGTCAGGGGGCATGTCCGTGTCACCATGCTCGTATCGAGGCTTCCGGGAAAATGGGGCATTGGGCTGGACGTGCTTACCACGCTCTTGAGTCTGTTCATCATCGCCGTGATGACCTGGCAGGGATGGGTTGTGGGGATGGAGGAACGGACCGTGTCGGATATGCTGAGGGTGCCCCAGCTCCCTTTCCGGCTGCTCGTTTCTCTGGGGGGGCTGTTGCTCTTCCTTGAATTGCTTTTAGAACTCGGAGACAATCTGAAAAAATTTGCGAGGCGATAATGGTGGATCCTGTTATTATCGGCGTCTTCGGAACGTGTCTGGTCTTCTTCCTCCTCTTTATCGGCATGCCCATTGCGTTTGCCTTGATGTTCGTGGGATTTTCGGGGGTAACCTACCTGTCCAGTGTGGACGCGGCCCTGCCGATGGTTGCGAGAACGGTCTATGAGGTTTCTTCTTATTACCCTTACACCGTGATTCCGCTCTTTATCGTCATGGGCGGATTTGCCGGGAGTTCCGGAATGACCGCGGACCTTTACGGCGCATTTGACAAATGGCTTAGAAGGCTGCCTGGAGGGCTGGGCATCGCCACGATCGGGGCGTGTGCCGGATTCGCGGCCGTATCCGGGTCTTCGGTGGCGACCGCCGCCACTATGGGGACGGTGGCCCTGCCGGAGATGAAACGGTTCAATTACCATCCCCGACTCGCCACCGGAAGCATTGCAGCAGGGGGAACCCTGGGATTCCTCATCCCTCCCAGTATCGGATTCATTGTTTATGGCATGCTGACGGAGCAATCCATCGGAAAGCTCTTGATCGCCGGGATCTTTCCAGGGATATTACTGGCCCTGGCCTATGTTATCATCATCGTGATCATGGTAAAGATAAACCCCAGCCTCGCCCCGGTGAACCCGGAACCGGTTTCCTGGAGCGATAAGTTTGGGGCGCTTCTGGGGGTATGGGAACCCCTAGTCGTCTTTCTCCTGGTGATGGGCGGCATTTACGGGGGATTCTTTACGCCCACGGAAGCCGGCGCCATCGGCGCAACGATCCTTTTCCTGATCGCGCTGGTCAAGCGGAAACTGAATCGGCAGAACCTCGTGGAGGCCCTTCAGGAGGCGGTTCGCATATCCGTGATGGTGCTCATCCTCGTGGCCGGCGCCAATATGTTCAGTTACTTTCTCGCCCTTTCCACCATCCCCATGAGGGTGGCCGAATGGGTCGCCGGGCTCCAGGTTTCCCCCTATCTGATCCACTCCATCATGATTGCCATCTATCTTTTTCTGGGGTGTTTCCTGGATGCGATTTCCATGATGGTGCTCACGCTGCCGGTGATTTATCCGGTGATCCTCGCCCTGGGATTCGACCCGATCTGGTTCGGCGTCATTGCAGTACTCATGATGGAGGCCGGCCTGATTACGCCTCCTATGGGACTGAACATCTTTACTGTGGCCGGGGTGGCAAAGGATACCCCGGTAGAGACCATATTCAGGGGGGTTATCCCCTTCTTATTTGCCATACTTGCCCTGGTGATACTGATTACCCTGTTTCCCAAGATCGCCCTCCTGTTGCCGGGCATGATGACGCGGTAAGCGAGCGGCCATCCGGGTATGTTCCCAGGCGCTCTCATGGGGGGACACAGAGGCGAACCAGAGATTCGGCATCGATACGAACACCTGGGTTGGGCTCCAAAAAGGAAGACCGGCCGGAAGGGTACGCGACCCTTCATGCAGTGCGAAAGACTTGAAATATATTAAGGAGGTTTATTTGATGGCATTATTACCGGAAGTAAAGACCTGGTCATGCGGGAGCTCGGCCTCGCCGAACGCGGCGGCGCCGTCCGGGCGAGCGCCGTCCACTACACCGATGCCGGCGACGTCGACGCCCTCCTCGGGGCCCTGGCGACGATCTGAGGGCGTGAGCGCCGCGGCTCAGGCGGCGGCTGGGTCGCGCAGGAGTGCGCGGGCGTGGAGCCGGGCCTCGTCGCCGGCGTCGCCGGCGAGCATCCGGGCGAGCTCCTCGACCCTGGCCTCGCCCGCGAGCGCGGCGACGCGGGTGACCGTGCGACCCTCGGCCTCGGCCTTGTCGACCCGCAGGTGACGATCGGCGAAGGCGGCGACCTGCGCCAGGTGCGTCACCACCAGCACCTGGCGCCCGCGGGCGAGCCGAGCGAGGACCTCGCCGACGGCGCGACCGCTGCGGCCACCGAGGCCGGCGTCCACCTCGTCGAACACCAAGGTCGGCACGGCCGACCCGGCAGCGGCGTGC
>JAWOIH010000236.1:0-5368 GCA_046484725.1 Candidatus Desulfacyla sp.
TCATCCGGCAGAATATTGATCACGAAATGGTTGGGCGCATCGTCGGGCAGCTGGGTCTGCCAGGTGGAGAGCAGATCGCCGCGCACCAGAGCGATCAGCGCCATCGCCATCAGGGTGAGACCGAAACCGAGGATCTGGCTGATGCTCAGCATCGGACGGCGCCACAGGTTGTTCACCCCGTAACGCCAGGCACCCCCACCCCGCGATGCACCGCACGGCTGGCGCGCAGCAGGCCCAGGGCCAGCAGGCCGAGCAGCAGCAGGGCGGCGGCCCCGGCCCCTCACAGAACCGTGCTTGCGCTATTAACGCACACGGCTCCTCATGAGTACACTTCACGATTAAGCGAAAAGGTTTACCATTATACGGGGACCAGGGAGTGGATATTTCTTGAGAAACAGCTCAAACTTTTCCCAATTCATACATCCGCGTCTTCCCCGCCTGTTCAGCCACTTAAATAAGAGTAAATGGACCTCACGGGTAAAACGAAGGATGCCCCTGGAGTTGTCTGTCACGCCATAATAGGCATAATGTCCCCGCAGTTTCGAGGCTACTTTATCCATCAGATCAGAGGTCGGCAGGGTTCGGCTGGCTTTAAGCCAGTCCCGAAACATACGCAGTTTGACGGTGAACTTCTTTCGCGAGGTCACCCGCTTCATCCGAAACCGCCTGCCATCTCTTGACCTACTACAGTAGTGGGTAAATCCGAGGAAATCAAAGGTTGCCGCCTTACTGCCTCGCCTCTTTGCCTTAGATTCAGCAAACGGACCAAATTCGATGGTCTTGGTCTTTTCAGACGATATCTCAAGGCCAAACATGGAGAGTCGCTCATCAAGCTCCTGGCGAAACCGATTTGCATCGCCTTCCTGCTCGAAGCATGCCACAAAGTCATCAGCGTATCGGATGATACGACATTGACCGTAACAGCCCTTTTGAAATACCCGTGTGAACCAAAGGTCCAGACTGTAATGCAGATAGATATTGGCGAGAATCGGAGACACAATCCCACCCTGGGGTGTTCCTTTGTCACTGGCGCTGAGCGCACCGTTTTCCATGATACCCGCCTTGAGGAACCGCTTTACATAACGCAGGACCCGTTTATCCGCTATTCGGTGACCGAGAAATTTCATCAGCCACTCGTGATCCACATTATCAAAAACGCTTTGATGTCTGCGTCCACAATATAGTGGACCCGCCCTCCTTCGACCTCTTTGCTTAACGCCCGCAAGGCGTCATGGCATCCCCGACCCGGACGGAACCCATACGAGTCCTCTATGAAATCTGCCTCATAGATGACCGCAAGAACCCGTGCCAGACCTGACTGTACTAACTTATCTTCAAGTGCTGGGATACCCAGTGGACGCTTCTTGCCACTTCCCGGTTTCGGAATGTAAACTCTGCGTACCGGTAACGGAATGAAGCTCATCCAGTGCAGCTTCCCCACCAGCGCTTTCAGGTTCTCTTCCAGATTTCGCCCGTACTCCTCCTTGGTAACCTTATCAATGCCGGCAGCCGCGTCTTTACGCAGCTCCCGAAAACACTCCCGCAGCATATCCACGTTCATCAGATGAAACAGACTGGTGAACCGACAATTGGGTTCGGTGCGGGCCTTTTCCGCTATGCGTTGTAATTTTGTTGCCACCATTTCTCTATTTCTGGGCATAGATGGTGTATCCTCACAACACTGTTACTCATGTGACGTCCTTTCCTCCAGCAGAATTACCCGCTTTCACAGGTACTATGACGTCATCCGACTTCCCCTGCCCCGTTTGCCTTTCTCCCTTTATTATCGGTTGTCCGGCATACTCGCGTTAACACAAGAGAGCAGAGGACCTCCCGGGTTGCCGCATATTCGCAATGTCCGACATGCCATGGTCTCAGACCCCGGAGAGGCGCCACTGACTTGCCATTCGCCAGCAGACATGTTGACTTCCGTAGATGGTAATACGTCGTCCCCCTCAACTAATCCTTTCGAGGCTCAATCCCTTCAACCATACGGCTTACGGCCTGTCGTCTCGCTGTCCTACGCTTAATCTCAAGGATTACTCCCATCGATCCAAGGACTCGCTACCCGGTGGCTGGCCAGCCTTCCGGGACGGGCTTCGCACCCGCTAAAATATGCGACCTTGCCCGGCCGCACACCATCTGGATATCTCACAGTTTCAGCGCCACTGATTTTGCCATATATCTGCCATAAGCCTTTTGTGTCAACTTAGTTTGGCAGCCTTTCCATGCCTCCCGGGTGTTCGGTCCTTGATCGCCAATCCTGTATGCTTTCACCACCTGTTCCGTTCCTACGGCTGCAACCGTACTCAATCTGTGGCTTCAGGGCACGGCACTGCTTGGGGACGGGCGGTTCCGGATGGCCCGGATCCGGTCCAGGACAGGGGGATGGCTGTAGCTCAAAAACACCTTGAGGGGATGGGGCGTCAGGTTGGAGAGGGCGTCGACGCTCAGTTTTTTAAGGGCCGAAATCATGGACTCCGGTTTCCGGAGAGTGTCCACGGCAAAGGCGTCGGCCTCGTATTCGTGCCTGCGGGAGAGGATATTCCCGAACACGGAAAGGACCATCTCAATGGGGGCATACAAGAACCCGAAAAAGAAAAGGCTCGCATAAATGGAGACATGGTCCATGCGGAATGCCGCGAACAACTCTCGATTGTTGATGAAAAGGGAGAGGATGAAAAACATGAGCCCGCTGGTGAGGATGGATAGGAACATGGATTTGAGGATGTGCTTCTTCCTGTAATGGCCCATTTCGTGGGCCAGGACCGACACCAGTTCATCGATGGTGTGCTTTTCAATCAGGGTGTCAAACAGGACGATCCGCTTGAACCTGCCGAAACCGGTGAAGAACGCGTTTGATTTGGTGGACCGCTTCGAACCATCCATGGTGAATATGCCCTTCAGCTTGAAATTCTGCGTTCTTGCATAGTCTTCGATGGCCGCCCTTAACTCACCTTCGGGGAGTGGGATGAATTTGTTGAAGATCGGCAGGATGACGACCGGAGCGACAAACATGAGACATATCTGAAAGAGTGTCAACGCCATCCAACACCATAGCCACGCCCACGGCCCGGCCTTTTCAAAAAACCAGAGCACACCGGAAAAAAGGACGCCACCGATCACGGCTGACAGGATCCAGGTCTTGAGGATATCCAGGACAAAGGTCTTCGGGGTGGTCTTGTTAAACCCGTATTTTTCTTCAATGACAAAGGTGCTGTAGATGGAGAATGGGATGGACACCATTTGAGAGATCAGCAAGAGAGCGCCGGCAAAGATAAGGCCGGTCGGGATACTGCCCAGATGAAAGCCCCGGGCGAAATGATCAACCCCGTTGAAGCCCCCCAAAAGGATGAAGGCGATGGTCAGCGGGGTGGCGATGGAATCGGCAACAAACCCGAATCGGGTGGTTTCTTTCAGGTATTCCTGCGATTTTCCATATTTTTCCCCATCATAATACCCCGCGAACTCCTCAGGCAGATCCGTGCGTAAATGACCCAAATTCAGGGTATCGACGATCAGGTCCAACAGGTAGTCGCCGACCAAAATTGCGAGAATAAGGATAAGAAAAAGATTCATTCTGCCCTGCGCTGTGTGCGGGATCTGTGGGAGATGGCATCCTTTGATGATGGACTCCCCACCCGATTCTTATATGGCCTTGATGTGTGGCGCCATACGTGCCTGGCCTGGTTGGCATACCTCTCTAATGGATTGCCCTCTCAAAGTCAACACCCTTGCCTGACAATACCCGGTCGGGCTAGATGATGTGACCGTCTTTGCCGCCCGTCCATAGCGCTCCTAACACCTGGAACCCAACGCCAAATTTCACACGTTAGCGTGTTTCGATTATCTTGAATGAACAGATTTCCTTAACTTTAGGCACGTTAGGCGCTTGTATGGGTTGCGGGCATGGGGCACCTTAGGATTGAATGGTTGCGATTTCCGGGAAATCCGCGTAAGCTCCGGCTCCAATGGAGGCTGGGATGTTGCGATGATCAGGGCAGAGAATCTCTTTTACCGATATGAGACAAAGAGTGACCGTATTCTCAACGGCATTTCAATAGACATTGAACAAGGGAAACACATCGGCGTCATCGGACCGAACGGGTCTGGGAAAACGACATTTGTCCGGCATCTCAACGGCCTCCTGATCCCGACAGACGGGGAGGTATGGGTCGACGGAATGAATACCAGGGACCCTGCCGACGTCCAGCTGATACGTCAGCGGGTGGGAATGGTATTTCAGAACCCGGACAACCAGATCGTCGGCATGAGCGTGGAGGAAGACGTTTCCTTTGGTCCGGGCAACCTGAGACTCCCTCCCCTTGAAATACAGAAAAGAGTGGAGAAATCCCTTGCCATGGTGGGGATGGAAAGCTATGCCCGAAGGCCGCCGCACACCCTTTCGAACGGGGAAAAGCAACTGGTCGCCATTGCAGGGGTCCTGGCCATGGAGCCGATGCATATCATCTTCGATGAACCCACGACCTATCTGGATCCGTCCGCACGGGAAAGGGTCCTGCAGGTCATCACCAGGCTGAATAACCAGGGAATTACGATCGTTCATGTGACTCACGACATGGATGAGATCGCTCAGGCGGATGAAATCGTTGTGCTCCATGAGGGAAGGGTTGCCCTGCGGGAGGCACCTGCGGAGGTGTTTACCCGTGTGGAATGGCTCAGAGACCTTGGCGTGGGCATTCCAAGGGTTACCGAAGTGATGTGGCATTTAAAACAGAAGGGGCTGAAGGTGCGTACCGATATCTTCTCCTTAGAGGAAGCATGCAAGGAACTCGTCGCCTTGATCAGGCCTCAAACCGGTTAGACCCTTGCAGCTTCAGGCACTTCAAACGCCGCATCCAAAACTTTAGGCACGTGACGCATTTCTTATGCACATAGGACAGTACATTCCCGGCGATTCAATGATCCATCGATTGGATCCGAGGGTTAAAATCGGCTCGACGATTGTGTTGAGTATGTTGATCTTGAAGGGAGGAATATTTACCGGGACCTTGGTCAGCGCATTTTTGATTGCCGTCATTGCGCTATCACACGTCGGCGTCAAGCCTATGATCAGGTCCTTCAGGCCGGTCCTGGTATTTTTTGCCCTTCTTTTCTTCGTCCATCTCTTGTTTACAGATGGGAAACCGATTCCCCCGTTTCCCCCGTGGCGCGTGACCGTCACCTATGAAGGCCTTTACAGGGGGGCGATCACCACATGGCAATTCGCCCTTCTTATATGGAGCGCATCCATCCTGACCATGACCACATTACCCACGGAACTGGTCAGCGGCATCGAGAGACTCCTCCGGCCCCTCACACGCATAGGGGTCCCCTCCCACGACCTTGCCATGATGGTATCGGTGGC
>JAWOIH010000237.1:0-2655 GCA_046484725.1 Candidatus Desulfacyla sp.
GCAGCTTACTTGAAGCTCCATGAAATCACCATCTGTAAGTATGCTGCGGACGGAGTCATCCCGGCGATCCGCATCGGCAGGGTCTGGCGGTTTGACAAGGAAGAGATCGACAACTGGATCGGAGGGTCCCAAACAAAAAAGGAGACCAAAAAATCAAAGTCAAAAAAATCGTGAATGTTTTGGATAAATCAACCGATAGAGAATGTCGGCCGCCGCCTCAAGCAGCTTATCCCACTGCTGCCGATACCGTTCTTCATCCTGAGACATCCATCTTCTCCAGAAGCAGTTTGAAAAACCTGGGCCACCCGTAGGTCTGAGAATGGGGTATGGCCCTTTGGACGGCGTCGGCGGCCTTTGGATTCCTTTTTACCTCCCGAATGAGCGCCCGAATGTCGTCATCAGAGCCCCGTTCCCGGATGGAGTGAATGACAGCAACGCCCCATCGGTCGTCTTTTACGTGGATATGTCGGTGCTCCATCAACCCATCCTCAAACGGTGGCTGTATCCCACGGCACGGTTTCAATGCCCGGAAAAACCGCCGATCTGCTTACAGGTATCTCGCGAAAAGGCCAGGCACCAGGATCCTCTCTGAAACAAGTTTAATGTTTTGCCATGCGCTTCCACGGTGTACCTTGGGTCCTTTTTGATTGCCTGTTCCATGCCTATCGCGCCCCCATGACTCGGGACTCTGCGTGCAACGCCTTATTTTCATTAGAATTTATATTCGGCAATCATATGATCCCCCTCATGGGCCGAGGTCAATTCAATTTTTTCTTGACATTTTCCGTATCCTTGGATAGGGTTCCATCAAACGATGGAAACATCCATTGGAAAAAGACGATGGCAACCCCCTTAGAGAAGGCCCGCAAAGATCCGGACTCCATGAAGGCCAGGATATTGAAAGTGGCCCGGCGGATGTTCGGCGAGTACGGGTATCACGGAACCACCACCCGGATGATCGCCCAGGAGGTGGGGATCGATATCTCAACCCTTTATTACCACTGGGGCGAGAAAGGCGATCTGTACGAGTCGGTGATCCTGGACATCAACACCGACCTCCGGAACCATCTGGCCCAGGTGGAAAAGGTCATCCACGGCCTCCCCCTGGCCACACGAATGGAGATTGCCATTGACAAGGTCACTGATTTTCTTTTTGAATGCCCCGAGATCTCCAATCTGATCCTGTTTCAGTATTTCCGAAAGACCCGCAAGGAACCCAACCTGGACTTTCATGTCCCGGATTTCATATCGGACATCGCCCGTTCCATGAATCTCTGCAAGCCGCACGACCCTGTTCCCACCGGGGCCTCCATGAAAGTCCTGGCCATGATGAATGCGATTTACAATTTCATTTCGGGCGAGGATTTCTTTCGGGAAATGCTTCAACTGAAAAGGGAGGAATATATCGACCGTTCAAAAGACACCCTCAAGTTCATGCTGATACCCGCATTCACAAACTGATGGACGGGTGGAGGACTGGAGAGATTGAAATGCTCCTTTTTGCGGATTTTTGCGGCTGTGGAAATCCATGAAGGAATCAACCCAACTCATATCAAGGAGGTGACAGGATGGCCCTCAATTTAGATGCCATCGGCAAGAAGATCGGCCCGGTAAGCAAGGACTACAACTGGAAGGATGTTGTGCTCTACGCCCTCGGGGTCGGCGCCGGGTTCGATGAATTGGAGTACTGCTACGAACATCAACTGAAGGTGATCCCCAGTTTTTCCATTGCCAGCGTGTTTGAGTTTTTGGCGGAAGTGGGGATGAGTTCCAATGCCGACCTTTCAGGGATCCTCCACGGCCAACAGGACATCATCTTTCACAATCCCATCCCCACCGAAGGAACCCTTACCACCGAAGGCGTCATCACGAACATGTACGACAAGGGGCCCGGCAAAGGCGCCCTGGTGGTGGCCAAGGCCGACACCTATCATTCCAACGGCAGCAAGCTCTTCACCAATATATTTACCATCTTCTGCAGAAAAGACGGGGGCTTCGGCGGCGAACCGGGCTCCGGAACGGTCTTTGAACTCCCGGACCGTGACCCCGATTTCGAGGAGCTGACCCGGTCCACCCCGGACCAGCCCCTCCTTTACAGGCTCTCCGGCGATATCTTTCAGCTCCATGTGGACCCGGCCTTTGCCAGGGCCAGCGGATTTGAAAAGCCGATCATGCACGGGCTGTGCACCCACGGATTTGCCTGCCGGGCCGTCATCAAGCATCTCTTTCCGGGAGAGCCGGAGCGCATGACCCGCTTTCATGTCAGGTTTTCAAAGACCCTTTATCCGGGCGTCTCCATGAAGACCCGGATCTGGAAGATCGACGAGGGAAAGGCCGTTTTCCAAACGCTCAATGCCGAAACCGGAGAAGTGGTGATCGACCAGGGCATTGTGGAATGGGTCGGCCGTGAAGAGATGGCCCTGCGAAAGGCCCGCGGGGGGATCCGTTTTGACGATCAGGTGGCCGTGGTCACCGGGGCCGGCGCGGGTCTGGGCAAGGTCTATGCCCTTGAACTGGCCGGACGGGGGGCGAAGGTCGTGGCCGAAGAACTCTACGAATTTGCCGACGACCTTGGCTTTGCGGAGCAACTGCGTGACGGTCAGGGCGATGTCGGTGGCGGTGACGCCTTCGCGGATGGCGCCGGTGAGGTGGACG
>JAWOIH010000280.1:0-8133 GCA_046484725.1 Candidatus Desulfacyla sp.
CCAGCTGATTCCGCTCGAGGAGATGGAGATGATCACCGACCGGCTGCGCGAGCGTCTGGAGAGCCACGGCCTCCACACCGCGCAGGACGTCCTCGCGCGCAGCGCCGAGGAGCTGGAGAATGGATCGAGTTGAGGGAGTAAGTGGGGGAGTAACTGAGGGACTAAATGAGGGAGTAAAGTCCCTGCTGGAATTCATTAAAAAGAATCTTGGGCTCCGTACGCCACAGATCGCCAGGGATACGGGTGTCCCTCTGAAGACCGTTGAAAAACGGCTAAGGAAACTAAAGGACAAAGGCGACATTGAGTTCAGGGGTAGTTCCAGGGCTGGGGGATATTGGACAAAGCGGTAAGTCTTACGTAGACGACGGCTCCCTCGCGTCTGGAAAGTGAGCCCCAAAAAGAGCAATCAAATTGGATGTGGCCTTCAAATAAGGAATCAATCATGACAGCGAACAACTCAATGGAAGTCCGCTTTGTAGAGCTAATGTATTGTCCGAACTTTTTCAACTGGATGAAGCGGAACGGCTGGATTTTGGCATATATCGAAGCATTCAAAGGCAGATCCGGCAACCGATCGAAATCTTAGTGCAAAACCTGATTTACGGTTAAGAGAGGGACTTACCGCTAGGCCGGAGATGAGTTGTAGGCGGGGAGACGACCATCCGACTTACGAGTGAAGAGTTCTCAGACTTGGAGTTCCATTTTGGAACATCAAGTTGGGGAGGGACACGCAAACGGCCAAGGGCATTTACGGAACAAGGGGTTGCCATGCTCTCAAGCGTTTTGAGAAGCAAAAGAGCTGTACAGGTAAATATAGAAATCATGAGGGCTTTTGTCAGACTTCGAGAGATAATTTCAACCCATACGGAGTTGGCGCTTAAACCAGGAAAGCTTAGAAATCCAGTTTTGTCGTGGAGCTGGGCCGGCGTTCTGACAACCCCGATGACCAATTCAAACGGATTGCCGAATGGCTGGATGCAGGTCTCGTATCCAGACCTGGAAGGCCGGGGAAGAATTCGATCTGTGGCATGGTGACTACACGGATTTGGAAGGCGGGGGTTGATAACCCACACAAGGCGATCAAGGAGGTCAAGGCCAACACATTGGGGTGTGGGCAGACAGCCGGATAAGCGAGGAGTTGAAAAATGCCGAGAAGAAGATCCCCGGTTCAAATTGAAATCATCGAGAACTCCATTTTCGTTATACGTGGCCTGAAGGTTATGCTGGATAAAGACTTGGCCGAATTATATGGCATTGAGACAAAGAGTCTGAAGCAGGCAGTGAAAAGAAATCCGGATAGGTTCCCTTCGGATTTCATGTTTATACTCACATCTCAAGAGGTTATAAACTTGAGGTCACAAATTGTGACCTAAAGTTCCGATGGTTGGGGAGGCTCGCGATATAGGCCGATGGCTTTTACAGAGCAGGGGGTTGCCATGCTTTCAAGTGTCCTTAGGAGCAGACGAGCGATAGAGGTAAATATAGAGATCATGAGGGCATTTGTAAGATTGAGGGAAATCTTGGCCACCCACAAGGAACTTGCTGCCAAAGTCAGCGATCTCGAAAATCGCATCACAGATCGCGATGAACAGATTCAGATGATCTTCGAGGCCATCCGGCAGCTTATCACCCCGCCCGAAAAACCGAGGAAAAAGATCGGCTTCGAGGTCAATGAACCCAAAGGCCGGTACGGGAAAGGAACCAGGAAAAAGTAGGGTTAGGGGTCCCATTTGTCAATAGATAGGTTCCCTGCTGACATTGGGAGACAAAAAAGCGCCGTGCCCGCACAGCATGTCGGAATAATAATACTGGATTAAGTGGCAGCCCAAAGGAAGGGTACTCAAGAAAATAAACGCGATGACACAGAAAAGTGAGACTATACTCGGCAGGAGGGTGGGATGAGTGGCCTTGAGCGGTTTCAGGAGCATCTTCGTGATCTGTTTCAACTGGATACAGCCGATTTGGACTTTGGGATTTATCGTCTGTTCGCGGCCAGACGGGAGGAGGTGGAACGGTTCATTGAGAAGGAACTCCCCGCGAGCGTGGATGCCGCATTTGCAGATTTACTGGATCAGGAAGGCAAAGGCGCGTCAGAGAGGCTGCGTGAGCTGAAGACACAGATCGTTTCGGAGACCGAAGACGACCAAGCCATTCTGCCCGACGGCCGGATTAAACCCGAATGCACAGAGAGGGCCGGGAAAACCCTAAAAGCCCTTATTGCCGAGTATGAGGAACTCCGCCTGAAGGAAAAGGAAAGGGCCTCCCTGGATGAACAGAAAGACGACACCTACAACCACCTGTATGCCTTCTTTTCCCGCTACTATGACGACGGCTCCCTCGCGTCTGGAAAGTGAACCCCAAGAAGAGCAATCAAATTGGATGTGGCCTTCAAATAAGGAATCAATCATGACAGCGAAGAACCCAATGGAAGTCCGCTTCGCCCAACTGATGTCCCGGCTTTGCCAACTGGGTGAAGCGTAACGGCTGGATTTCGGCATATACCTGATCATCAGAAGACATAACCGTGAAGTTCGGGAACTCCTCGGGCAAATCCTCAATGAACATGAAAAAAATATTTTGACGACGGTGCTGCGAGATATTTTTGGGCCGCATAATCAGACCGCGAGGTGTTTTGTCACATGCTGATTCAACCATTGTTCAATGTGTCCTTTCTGGCATCCAAGTGGGAAGCCGAATACCGAACCTTCAAGGAATCGGACGAAGCCAGCGTGTTGCTGGATCGGCTTCGAAACTGGAGTGCCAGATCACAGTTGAGCGAGACGGCGACCGAGGCTGCGTTTATCCGGATATTCTTCAGCGATACCTGGGGGTATGATCAGCAGGGCATTCATCCTGACGGCAGCTACCAGTGCTATCCCCAGTTTCCGATCGCCCGGGCCGGACAGACCGGCGGCACCGGGGCCGCCGACCTTGGCCTCGGTTACTTCGGTTTGCCGGGGGGCGATCCGGACATTCCCCAGGTCCTGTGCGAATTCAAGGACATTCGATCCAGCCTCGATCGAAACCAACACCGCAAAGGAAATACCCGTTCGCCCGTTCGCCAGTGTATGGACTACCTTCGGGAGGCAGGCAACACGCTCACTGGAAACGAACTGGTAGAACCGTTCTGGGGAATCGTTACCGACATGAACGAATTCCGGCTTTACTGCCGGACAAAGGGTGACGCCCAATGTCAGCGTTTTGTTATCGCGCCGCGCCCCGATGACCATGAGGAATCACTTCTGTCTGAATCGGAAAGCGGAGCATTTCTCAGGTTTCTGTTCCGGAAGATGTTTCACCGATCATCTTTGTTGACCCAACAGGGCGACCCTTACCTCAAGAAACTTCTCAAAGATCAGTTGATCCACGAAACCGCCCTTGAAAAGGATTTCTACCTCGAATACAAGGCCTACCGGGAGTTTCTGTACCGAACCATCGTGGAAGCCAATCCCCAGTATACGGGGACCAAAGGGAGTCTGGTCCGCCTGACCCAGCGGCTCTTGGATCGCTGTCTTTTTCTGCTGTTCTGTGAGGACATGGGAAAATCCCTCGATTTCCCGGACAACCTGCTGCGCGACATCCTGATTGCCTACAGCCGGGATCCCTATTACAATCCCGAGGACAACATCCCGTGGGAGAGGCTAAAGAACCTCTTTCGGGTTATGGACGACGGGGGCCGTTTTGGGGACTGCGCCATCAACCGATTTAACGGCGGATTGTTCCAGGAGTCCCCTTAACTTGAGCGGCTGAAGATCCCTGCCAGGGTCTTCTGCGCCAGAAACCAGGGCGCGGGAGGCATGGAAACCCTGCTCAAGCATCCCCTCACCCTCCTCTTTTTCACCGCGAAATACAACTTCGGGATCAAAGACGCCAGCCATCATCGGGTCATCGACCTATATGCCTTGGGACGCATCTTCGAACAATCCATCACGGAACTCGAGATCATGGAGGCGGAGGCGGATGGCCGGCCTTCCGTCAATCTCCTCTCCAAAAGAAAGCGGGACGGCGTCTATTACACGCCGGAGTGGGTCACGGCCTACATCGTAAAGGAGACCGTCGGGGCCCGTCTTCAGGACCTGAAAGAGGACCTCGGCCTGGAACCCCTGCTGCGGCCCACTGAATCGGACGTGGCTCAATACCGGGCCTTTCTTCATGACAAACGAAAAACCGCACGGGTTGCAGGCGCATGGATCGATGCACTCAAGCGATACCGATTACGGCTGAATCAATTCAAGGTGGTCGATCCCGCGTGCGGCAGCGGAGCCTTTCTGATCCAGGCACTTGAATATCTGAAACAGGAACATCACTGGGTCGTCGAGGAAACCGTGCGCATTACCGGGCAGGAAGCGCTGTGGGATGCGGACGAAATCATCAACGCCATCCTTGCCAACAATATCTATGGGGTGGACATCAATCCCGAATCCGTTGAAATCGCCAAACTGGCCCTTTGGATGCACACAGCCTCTCCCGGCAAACCCCTGTCGGGCTTGGATCACAACATCCGATGCGGCAACAGCCTGGTGGGATCTGAATTCTACAAAGGACATCAACAGACCCTGTTCACTGAAGACCTGCGGGATCAGATCAATACCTTTGACTGGAAAGAGGCCTTCCCGGAGGTCTTCAACACAGGAGGCTTCGACTGCGTCATCGGCAATCCGCCCTACGTGAAGCTTCAGCATTTCCGGCGGGTTCAGTCTTTGGTTGCCGAGTATCTGACCGGGGCCGTGCGCGAAGACGGATCACCGCTTTACGAAAGCGCCCAGACCGGAAATTTCGATCTGTACCTGCTGTTCATCGAAAAGGGCCTTGAACTGCTCAAACCTGACGGACGCATGGGATTTATCGCCCCCAGCCTCTGGATGATGAACGAATACGGCCGGGGCCTCCGCGCCAAGCTCAAACGTACCCGCCAACTGGACCGGTGGATCGATTTCAAGAGCTTTCAGGTATTTGAAGAGGCGATTACGTACACCGCGTTGCAGTTTTTTAGAGGGATGAAGACCGACGCAGTCAAGTCTGTTTTTGCCCCGGATGGCGATATCTCTGCAATCGACTGGGAGACTCCTCAGACAAGCATTCCGTGGGACGACCTTTCGGAAAACGAAGCCTGGGTCCTCCTTCCTGATGTTGAGCGAAAGCTGATCAGCAGATTGACAGAGCAGTTCCGGTCGCTCGCGGAGTGCAGCCAGGGAATAACCGTCGGTATTCAAACAAGCGCGGATCACATTTATCACCTTACCAAGGTAGGCCCAGGTAGATATCACAATAAGACTGGCGGTGAATATGAAATCGAGGATGCCATCATGCACCCCCTGGTTTCCGGTGCCGAAGTCAAACGATATGAGGAGCCTATCACCGACACTTGCTTGCTATTTCCTTACACGTTGGATGGGAATCGACCCAGACTTTTCACCCATGATGAAATGGCAATCAATTTCCCAAAAACGTGGGGATATCTTAAGACACATGAAAATGCACTCAGGGGAAGAGAAAAGGGTAAAATGGATGGAGAAACCAAATGGTGGGCCTATAATTATCCAAAAAACTTAGATAAACAAGAATCGCCTAAATTGATGGTCCCCCGACTTGTGCTGCATTTGTTCTGTGCCATTGATCTCTTGGGGACTTACTATTTGGATAACGTGGACGTCGGCGGGGTGATGGTTTCTGATGTTGCAGATTTGCCTTTTCTCGCAGCAATGATCAATTCGCCGGTATGCAATTTCGTGTGGCGGCGTATCTCAAAACCTTTTCAAAATGATTACCGTTCTGCGAACAAGCAATTCATAGCCCCCCTTCCCATCCCCAACGCCACAGAAGAAGAAAAAGCGAAGGTTGCTGAACAGGCAAAACGGTTGCAGGAGCTGCATACGAAACGCCGGGATCTGGTTTTGAAATGCGGACAGAGGTTGAACAGCAGCCAGACAGAACCGGATAACCTCGTCGAAACGTGGCTTTGGGCGGATGTGGGGACGGTTGCCTCCTGGAAAAAGTCGCAGCAGGTTCCTGAAGGGCTGAAAGGTTCGGCACTGACAGCATGGGCCAGGGACATGGCGGCCGCAAAGAGGGAGCGCCACTACGAGGAGTGGGATGCCAGACTTCATCCGGGGGCGTCCATCCGGGTGGAAAATACGGATGACGAACTTCGATTGAAGATTGATGATATCCCGGTTCTTGAATTGTTTGACGAGACAGACACCCCATTTATCGCAGCTCAGTGGCGGCTTGCTACGCGCGATCTGAACGTTACGGAAAAATTCACGGCCAAAAGACTGGCAGCGAAGCTGTTGTCTCTCAGAAAGACCGACCATTCCTCGCTGAAAGACCGCATCGTTTCTCTCGACGCTGACATCTCCGCTCTGGATAGAGAGATTGAGATGGCAGAAAGGGCCATGAATGAAATGGTTTATGGGCTTTACGGTCTTACGCCTGATGAAATTGCCATTGTGGAAACCGGATAAAGGAAGACCAATGCACTCATTCCTCCTTTGGAAAAGTCTTAAGGGTCGCGGTGGGGCGCTCACCTCCCACATGAGAATACCCGCCACCTTATGAACCCCAGGGGTGGAGGAAACCCAACTGGACAGAGCGTCTTTCCAGTGTTACGACCCTGTTGAATACGGCTCCGCGACTTTAACAAGTCCAGGGCCTTGCGCGGACCCGCCGAAGGTTGGCGCCCCTGGGCAACCTTAGGGTCAATTCTTAAAATAAGGCCCTGCCGCAACAGAATCAATTAAGTGCAGGCATCCAACACCATCAGCCCGATGACACTCGGAGGAGTAGCAAGTAGCGGCGCTTCTCTCAGACAGTACAATAGATCTATAGCACACGATGCAGTCTATACGCCACAGGAAAAACCGACTGCCCTTATTTGCGAAAATGCAAAGGTCTCCCTTGACTCGATCTTTGCAATCGGGCATTCTATCTCCATCGCAGAAGTATCCAGACATAATCCGTGATCGCCAAATGGGCGCCCCCTTTGGCCAGGGACATTTTTCCCCCGGGTCCCAAACTGCCTGTTCCCAAGGAATACAAAGGAGAATCTTCAATGGCATATAAAGAGATTTTGAAAAACGGCGTGAAGACATTCGAAGATTTGGAGAAATGGCTCATTGGACGGAAGGCGAAAGTGGATCCCCGGCTCAGGGATGTCATTGCCAAATACCCCATGAGGGTGAATACGTATTATCTCAGTCTCATTCAAAAGATGAATGACGGCATCTGGAAACAGGCAATTCCCGATGTGGAGGAACTCGTGCATTATATGGATTTGTCGGAAGACCCTCTGGACGAGGAAGGAGATATCCCATTGGGTGGTCCAAGAACGATTATCCACAGATATCCTGACAGGGTGCTGTTGTTTGTTTCGAACGAATGTTCAATGTATTGCAGATTCTGCACCAGAAAACGAAAAGTCGGCGATGACCGTAAAAATCCCTCATTAGAGGAAATCAATAAGGGGATCGCATACATTGCGTCTCACGAGGAGATCAGAGACGTATTGATCTCCGGCGGGGACCCATTCCTGATCTCAACCCGGAGGCTTGATGAAATCATCGGAAAGCTAAGGGAAATCAAGCACCTTGATTTGTTCAGAATCGGCACGAGAGTCCCCTGCGTATGGCCGCAGAAAATCATTGAAGATACGGAATTGATTGATATGCTGAAAAAACATACGCCTCGGTCGCTGAAAGATCCCCAGTTTTACATCAACACCCATTTCAATCATCCTAATGAAATAACCGATCAGAGTTATCAAGCCATTAAAATTTTAAAGGATCTGGGCATTCCAATCGCAAACCAAAGTGTGCTGCTCAAGGGGGTCAACGATGATACGGATGTCATGAGAGACCTGGTGCATGGCCTCGGTAGAATGGGCGTAAGACCGTACTATCTCTATTACGCCGATCTTGTTGAGGGAACAGGTCATTTCAGAACGGAAATCTACAAAGGAAAAGAAATCTGCAGAGATCTCTGCGGAGCCACCACAGGTTTCCTTCGGCCTACCTATGTTGTGGATGCCCAGGGTGGAAGAGGCAAGATACCGGTAGATCTCGGATATTCGGACGGAATCAGGGAAGATAAAAAGGGAGGCGTTGTTACGTCGGCCATTGGATTGGGAAAAGTCTA
>JAWOIH010000369.1:0-2769 GCA_046484725.1 Candidatus Desulfacyla sp.
TGCCACTTTTATAACACGTAGCATCGAGCCTGTAAATGTCTTTATCAGGGACCGGCGGTCCCGGTCCCTGTTTTCCCACCACTACATTTCCCAGATCAGATAGGTGCCGTCCAGGTTGCACTTGCATCCTGCCTTGAGGTATTTCACGTCAAATCCCTTCTCTTTGAGAAGCAGATAGGCCATTTCCCCCCTGACCCCCGTCTTGCAATGGACCACGATGAATGTATCCCGGGGAAGTTCATCTATCTTCGCCGGCAATTCATCAAGGGAGATATTGATGGCCCCCTTAAAATGCCCGGCAGCGTATTCAGATGGCGCCCGCACATCGATGACCGTAACCACCTGGGTCTTCAAGGCCGCCTCAAAGTTGGGGATACTGATCTCTCCTGGCTCCAGCTTTCGCACATAGACGATCTCCGTTGCGGCCGGGCCTGTTTTGACGTCATACCCCTTTTTCTGCCACTCCAGGGCCCCGGGAAATTCAAAAAGGGTGACATTCTTGTACCTCCAGCCGCGGGCGGTCTTTACCGCCTTGATCGATTCCTCAATATTATCCGAATAGAAGACAATGGGAGCGGTCAGGGACTCGGGAAAGGTCTCTTTCGCAGCTTCAAGCTGGCTCGCCGGAATCCCTACCGCCTTTGGGATATGGCCTGCTGCCACAGCGGCGGGGGCCCGCAGGTCGATTAGAACGATATTGGCCGTCCTTACATAATCGGGTGTAGATACGGTATACTTCCCGGCCTTTTTCCATGCAGGCATTCCTTCGATATACACCCGCACATGCTTCCATCCCCATTTGTTCGCCAGACCGGCGGATTTGGGACTCATGCCTCAGGTAGGCCCGCCGCAATAGAATATAACCAGTTTGTCCTTGTCGCAGGGGAGTTGTTTTTCGCCCCTTTCTTCAAGCACGTTGACCGGAATGGAAACGGCTGTGGGAATGAGTTCCGCAGCGGCGACCTTGGCAGGTCTCGAATCAATGAGGCAATAGTTTCCTGCCACGGACCCTTTTGCCGCCAGTTCGGCCAGTTCTTCGGTCTTGATCTCCGTCACACCGGCCGGCAGGGTCACCAGGGCCTTCTTGATATAGGTCGCAACCTTGTCAGGGCCGACCGTCTTATACTTGACCAGCACGCCGGTCGGCGCTTCGATCTCTTTCGTTTCCTTGAAGTTCACGAATTCCGTGGCCTCGTCAAACTTGACAATGACGATCCCCTTGCCTTCCACCGTAACAGAGACGGTCTTGGCCTTGTTTGACACCGCCTTGACCTGTCCTTTGATCTCGACCACTCCGGTCGCTTCCGCCTTTACAGCCGGATCCTCGGCAGAAACATTGCCGGCAAGCCCAAGGAACAGGCAGAATGCCATCATCACAACAACCGTCGTCCAGTGGTTCCATCTTCTCTTTTTCATAAAAATCCTCCTTTTGCTCGTTACGGGTTACGGGTCGAAAATCCCGTCTTCAGAGGGATTACTCGTTGCGGGTTGCAGGTTGCAACTTCTCGCTTTGCCCGATGCTCCATGCCCCAAGCGTCCCATGCGCCTCACGCCTCCCACAAAAAAAACCGTTATCCAGGCACATGTAGGCATGGGGAATCTTCGGTTCCCACTAATAGACCAGGGTTGCGTTGGCGGACAGGATCTCTTGCGTCAAGGTGCCTCCGGCCATGGGAATGGCCTCTCCAATCAGGTCCGCCACGTCGATTTTTCTTTCCTGGATGCATGGGACGCACACCGCCAACCTGCCGCCTTGGTCGAAAAAGGCCTCTACCAGTTCCTTAAGGGGGGCAAAACCGGCCGCATGCACATGTTCGAGGCATCCCTTTCTGGCTAAGAAAACGGCCGGGCCCTGCAGAACCACCAGGGTCTCCACATCCATGACCATGGCGGCGTTTGCCAAGACGAATGGAAGGCTTGCCTTTTCAGGGTTTTCCATCCCGTTTGTTGAGATGTAAACGATCTTTTCTGTTTTCGTTTCAGTCATTGCATGTTCCTCTCTATCATGTTTTTTAAATATGTTGATAAGGCACCGCGTACAGCGCCCCCCAAACGCAAATAGGATCATCCTCAACATCAGCGCCCAACTTTTGCAGGGACGATCCTGCCGGATCGTATCAGCCTCATAAGCATCGCCTTGCAGCAGGTCGCAGCATCTCACGGTCCGGTTCTTTCAGCTCCTCGCCTGATCAGCACGCCGATATAATCATCCTTATATTCCCAATGGATAATGCGATCTTCTGTACGCTCCAGGACACGGGGAAAATTTTTCTGAACACTGGGGTCGGTACAGAGGACCTCCAAAACCTGACCCGGCTTCATTCGCACAAGCCAGCTCTTCGCCTTGAGAATGCACCAGGGACAACTCCACCCACGTAAATCGAGAACTCTGTCGGACGGTCTTTTACCCATACCTGCCATCACGGGAAATAGGAAATGCCTGTCTGTCTCATTTTACTACCCTGCAAAGCCGATGCCAACCGCAATCGGAGGCAAATACTTCACATCCAATTGTTTTCATTGGCAAATCATCCGAGTACCTGTTTGAGTTGACTTTCTTGCGTTAATTATTAATCTTAACACGTGTTAACAATGATTTACAAATTAACATTCTGCGACCCTCAACCCAATATCATTAACCTAAGGAAGTTACCCGGGCTGGCGATTTCCTCCGTCATTCCGGCGAAAGCCGGAATCCAGTCCTGTTGCGGGATTTGTGCCGCTCTGGACCCCGGCCTCCGCCGGGGTGACGTCGAGGATGCATCGAAT
>JAWOIH010000381.1:0-7891 GCA_046484725.1 Candidatus Desulfacyla sp.
GCCGTGCTGAAGGTCATGAGAAGACATCGGTACGGCAAAAAGGCCGAAATCATCGGCCAGGTCACGGAACAGAACCCGGGACGGGTCCTCCTCAAGACCCGTGTGGGCGGCACCCGCATCCTCTCCATGCTCACCGGAGACCAGTTGCCGAGGATATGTTAAATAGGAGGCGCAAGGCGCAAATAGCAGGGAGCAGGGAGCAACGAGTATCCAGAAACGAGCAACGAGCAACCAGCATTCTCAATTCCCAAATCCCTAAATCCCTAAATCCCGGTTCAGGTTACTTCTTCTCGATCAGTCCCTTGAGTTTGGCAAAGGGGTTGTGGGTGAATCCCGGACCTTCTTCATCGCCGATCTGGATCCCTTTACTCTCCAGATAGTCGAGATGTCGTCGGTGTTCATTATCGTGGCAGTAGATGCAGAGGTTTTCCCAGTTGCTCCCGTCCGAGGGGTTGTTGTCGTGATCGCCGTCCTTGTGATGGACCGTCAACTCGTGCACGTTTCGATGGGTAAACTCCCGGCCGCACCGGGCGCACACCCAGGGATGAATCTTCAGCGACTGCTCCCGGTAGCCCTTCTCCCGCTCTGCCTGGGCCTGCCGGGCCCGTGCAACCACGTCCTCAGCATTTTTCGGCGTATTCGTACCCCGCTGCGGCCTGCGCGGCCCAAAACTACTGCGTGTCATGATGCCTATGAACCTCCCAATGCTTCCAGCTTGTGGACCGATAGGGACGTTGCTTCAATGTTGACTTATTTCTGGTTCCACAAGGTCAAGTGCCCCACGAATCGCTCTGGTGGTTCCAAGCAAGGCCGGATCATTCTCGACCCTTCGGACCGCCCGGCTCACCAGGCTTCGTCTCCAACAGGCGTTCCCCAATCTGTCTCCAGGTGGATGTTGTCTTCGGTTACGCCTGCCAGCAGATCTTCGAGAGCGTATTTCCATTTCCTTTTCTGCTGACTGGGGGCGACGATAAGGTTTCCATTCTGAACCCTGAGATCAACGGTCGCGTTTTCGGACAACCCCGGTTCAGCTATCCGTGGTGGGCCCCTGCCAGAAGTTGTACTCTCTGAGGATCTCAATCATCATTGAATCCACCTAACGTTATCTATTGAATTCCAAGTATAATTGAAATCCATCCAAAAACCAATGATAAATCCAAACACGTTTGGAATTGGGCGATGGAAGCTGGAGCTTCCAGGCGGGTGTGTTCCCAAGCCGGAGCTTGGGGACACGGGGAAATCATTCCAGTCCATTGAGGGCGGAATACGGACCTCGTGAACTTGATCGAAATTCCACCAGAATCCTCGGCAGCGCTTCAACCAGATACAGCGGCAGCGAGAGGAGTGTGAAAGAGGCCGGGACAGTGTCGGCATCCATTCTGACCGAATGGGTGACGGGCCGGATTTCCGGCGGATTCAAATCAAAGCGCACGCACAGAGGCGATTTCTTTCGCACGGCGAACTGGTGCAGGCTTTTGAGCGTGCCGCTTTTTCCGGCCTTGACTTCGATGGGGACCACCAGATTTCCGCTTGATGTCACATAGTCCGTTTCTGCATTGGCGGTTTTCACTTCCCGAAGCCAATAGGTCAACTGCGGCGGTTCGAGCGGATTGAGCAAGTGCTGGCCCACAAACTGTTCAGCCAATTTTCCTTCATTGACAAGTTCGTCTCCATCCAGCGCATTGAGTGCAATCCAATCCAGTCCTGTGAGGTAGGCGGCCAGCCCCACGTCCATGAAAATCAGTTTATAGACATTCTCATGGATGTCTGCAATCAGCGGAACCCCCGAGCAATGGCTGTGAAAAATCTGATGGCAAACGCGTGCCTTCACCAGCAGATCGATGACGGCCTTTACGTTTCGGGATTTATCCTCTTTGCTGATGTTGCTGTATTTGACCTTCTGCCCGATCATTCGCGGAATCTGCCGAAAAACCTTTTGCATCAGGGCCAGTTCTTTCTGTTTGGCGTATTTGGCGAAATCATCTTGATAGGTCCCGGCGACGGACCGATGAACCGCTGTCACCTTAGGCAGGGCGCGTTCTTGGGCAAATGCCTCCACTGCTTCAGGCATTCCCCCTACAAATAGAAATTCCCGCTGGCGTTTCACCAGTTTCTGATGGGCTGTCACCGGTATAGCGTCATCCAGCTGGAAATCCATAATATATTGGGTCAGTTCAGGTTCAACAGCCGTCAGAAACTCGCTGAACGTCATGGGTCCCAGATGGTAGTACTCGATTCGGCCCACGGGCATGGAAAAATGATGGTCGGCCAGGGCGAATTCGAGCAGAGACCCGGCTGAGATGACGGGGAGGTCGGGCATTTCCTCATAAAAATAGCGAAGCGCCTGTATGGCGTGGGGAGTTGCCTGAATTTCGTCGAGAAACAACAAGGCGCCGGGGGCTTGTATGCTCCGCCCAAAGAGCGCATCCAGCTCCTTCGTAACCAGTGCCATATCGAGGGTTTTAAATATATTGTCCAGATGCAGATTTCGCTCCAGGTTGACTTCATTCAAAATAAGCCTGTTTTTATCGGCAAAATGACGGACCAGGGTGGATTTGCCCACCTGACGTGCGCCCCTTAGCACCAATGGCTTTCGGTGATCTTTACCATACCAGCCATTTAAATAGGTTTCTGCAGTTCGCTCAAGCATAGGCCAGAAGACACCCCTTTTTTAGCCAAAACATTACCAAAAAACACCCTTATTTGTCAAATAAAACCTGCACCTCTTAAAAAGGCAGGTTGTCCTCGTGGGAAGAGGGGGGACGCGTGGGTAAGGGCATTATGATGATTTTGAACATGGGCAGTGCCTATGTCATCTTGGAGATGGCACAGCAAATGGAAGCTGGTGCTTCCGGGCAAGTGCGTTCCCAAGCCGGAGCTTGGGAATGAGAACGGGCAAGTTCCGTCGTGCATGCCTCGGGATGCAAAGATTTGCTTGGGACAAACTGGTTTCGCCTTGACTGGATTCCATTTGTAACGTACACTTTCTTCCATGGCCACACGCTATCGATACATAGAGTGGGACGAAGGGAACCTCTGGAAAAATGAAATAAAACATGGGGTAACAGCAGAAGAGATTGAGCAGTGTTTTAACAACCCTCCTTCTGTTATTTTCCCACATAAAAAAGTCCCCGACCGTCGCGTGTTGTTGGGTCAGACTTTTGGCGGGCATTGCCTTTTCGTCGTGTTTCAACACAAAACAGACGAGGTTGCGCGACCCATACATGCGAGGGACATGAAAAAGAACGAGAGGCGCCACTATGAAAAGTATGCAAAATAAGAGGAAGGATACTGATGCGATCCACGACGATCTGAGCGATTTTGATCTTGAAAGGCCCGAAGTCATCAGAGAGAGCATGGCGGCAGTTCCAAGGTACGAGGGAAAGTTGAAGATGTTGAAGACGTCGGTCTCCCTGCCTGGCTTCATTATAGATGATTTGCGAAGACTGGCTCGCATAAAGGGGATGACCTCTTATCAGGCGTTGCTCAGGGAGTTGTTGTCGGAAAAGGTATATGAAGAAAAGCGGCGATTAAACCTTTTTGAGCAGGAACAAATCTGAACGGCAGTAGACCGATGGGGGCGTTGCTTCAATGTTGACTTGTTGCTGTCTCCGGAAGCCCAAATGCCCCGCAAATCACTCTGGCGGTTCCAATCAATGCCGGATCATTCCCCACTCTCTCTGAATGGCCAGTCTCACCGAGGAGTGATCCGCTTGAAACGGATCAACCCGCCGAGTTTCAAGGCATGACACCGCCCTTTGCCTGGCCAGTTGGAAACATACCTCCCCAGATTTCCCCTCGCCTCTCCAAGGGTCTTTCGAAAAACCCAAATGCATATTCCGTATACTGCCAGGTATGAGACCCCCTCGCATGTCAACAAAGAAACAACATCCCACTCTACACACTCTAATCCACAAGCCGGAGACTGGGAACAAGGGAAAGGGAAAGCCGCGAGGTATGCATTTCCATGCTGGAGCATGGGTACGAGGGAGCAGTCGTTTCAGCTGCGGAGCATGGGTACGCCGGACCAAACAAACCCAAGCTCATTCGCGCCTGGTGATCCCGATGATGTTGGGGACCCGCCACAGCATGGCATTTTCGTCATGCTCTGAAAAACTGGTCTCGTAACTCCCGACCCATGCGCGTTCTTTTCCGCCTGCATTTACATAGACGGTCGCCTCAGGTCCCCCTTCCACGTACATGGCGTTCTTGATGTCGAGAGGGAGTTTGAGCAGGATATGATTGAAATCATGTACGGAATAGGGAGACCGGCTGTGGATGAAGAGAACATTGCCGTTGGTATCCATGGCCACCGCGGCAATGCTGTAGATGCTGTCCGACGGCTTCCACATGTTGCCTCCTTTGAGGCTGATCATGCGGTAGTTCTGGATCACCGTGTGATAGTTCTTGATCAGGGCTTCCCAGTCCTGTTCGTAACGATCGATGATCTGGACGGGAGGCAGGGAAGGCGAGAGCGGATTGAAGGCCAGGAATGCACCGAATTTGGGGTTGATCCGGCGGTTATTGACGTGCGTGAAGTTCTTCATGTAGCCGGTGCTCGTCCGATGATCTTCATGATACATGCTGGCGTTGATGGCAGCAACAAGCCTAAATGCATCGGCCCAATCTTTGGCTGTCTTTGATTTGTCTCCATGCTCAGAGGCGGAAATGAGCTTGAGACTGTAGACGTTGGGATCAATCTTGAGCACCGTTATGGGATAAGCTCCTGTTGGGGACTTTTGAGGCGATTTGAACTCCCCAAGCTGGAGACCGTCATCCATCCCTTGCCAGTCAGATTTGGGTGTACCCTGCACAATCCCGGTTCCCGCAAAACAGAGACCCGCGATCATCCCTGCTGCCATCAGGATCTTGAAGCCTTTCGCCCTCATCCCGAATGCCCCCACTCTTTTAATTCAGATTTTACAGCTCTTCCCGGCCCGTCTCATCCCTGTGATGATCCCTATGACCGGGCTGTCG
The DNA here is from genome assembly GCA_046484725.1 of Candidatus Desulfacyla sp. GTDB lineage: Bacteria > Desulfobacterota > DSM-4660 > Desulfatiglandales > Desulfatiglandaceae > AUK324. The sequence goes on from JAWOIH010000381.1 coordinate 4,978, forward strand.
ATAAAGGGCAATATCCGCTTCCAGTATAAGCTTCTTTCATGCATAACACTTTCCTAATTGGAAAAATAAGTTTTCTGCGTGCAAAAAAATTTTCAGAAAAAACTACAAAGGCCAAAATTATAACGAATGCGGCATTAAAGCGCTCACCTCCTGATCTTCTCGACTTCTACCCTTCTCAACCACAGCCCGTTTCCGGCGCCGCAGGAAAGATGAGATGGAAGGCCGTGCCGCCCGATTGATAACAATCTTCCCTATTGCTGCAATGGCTGCACCGATCGATGCTGCCGGGACACTCCTGGCCTCCCTGAGCGATAAATGGGCATCTCTCCGATTCCATATGGATCTGAAACCCGTAGCGCTCTGAAAAGACCTTCATGCGGAGGAGGTCGGCGCCTTTTCCGCCTGCATTGAAGGCATAGGGTCGTTTGGAAGAGTAATTCATGGTCTCCTGGGTCGGGAAGAAGCCCTCGAATATCCGTTTGCGGTCCTCTGAAGGGATGCCCACGCCATAATCCCTGACCATCAGCTCCACCGCCTTCCCCGTAACCCCTGTGGAGATCTCGATCTTCCCCTGGTCCGGGGTGTTTTCTATGGCATTCCGTATGAGACCGTCCACGACCTTCTGCAGGACCTGGGAAGGGATGCATATGGGGAGGGCCTTTTCAAAATGGGTGAGGATATCCACCCTGCGGTTGGAGAATTTGGGCCTCAGTGTCTCGATCCTCTCCGTCAGAAAGACCTCCATATCGATCTCATCCGAACGGATCTCTCTGGGACCGAATTCCTTGTCTATACGTTCCCGTATCCACTGAACCACGTCCCCCTCTCCGATCTTCTCCGCGATCAGCACCTCCAGTTCGTCCGCGCACAAATCCAGCAGGAAGGAGAGGATGGAATGGACCTTGTACTCAGGGTCCCTCATGATGTCCCCCACCTGGTACTGGATGTCCAGGATCCGTTCCAGGTTCCTGTGGGCCCTTTCAAAAGTGGCCTTCCATTTCTCGTCCGGAAGGGCCTCCAGTTTCCGCGCGAACAACTTCAGAGATGCCAAAAGGATGGAGACCGGGGTTTTCAACTCGTGGGAGAGATGGTCGATGATCCTGTCTTTTGCCCGGTTCAGGCTCGAAACCTCCTGGTAGGCCTCCTTCAACTCCTTGGAGAACCGGGCGTTTTCTATGGAGAAGGCCACGGTGCTCCCGATCATGGTGAGGAGCCGCTTGTCCTGATCATCAAAACTTCCGGTCTTCTTGTTCATGGCGATCAACACCCCTGCGATCCGTTCCCTGGCCCGCAAAGGGACAACGACCATGTTGCGGGTATGCATCCCCATGGCCCTGTCCACCCCGTCATGGTAATCCGGTTCACTGGAGGTATCGTTCACAATAACGGCCTCGCCCGTCTTGACCACCCTTCCGGAAACGCTCTTTTCAAAGGGATGCCGTATGGCCTTGATCTGCTGCTCGGCCGATGGGTCTTCATAGGCAGCCCCTAAAAAATAGAAATCGTTCCGCTCCGGGTCATAGAGGCCTACGATGGCGCCTTCCGTGTTGAGGGCCCGTTTGACCTCTTTGCTGATGTAGTCGAGGAGTTCAGTGAGAACCGGGTGCTCGGGCAGTGCCCGGCTGATCTGGAAGAGGGTCTCGTTGATCCGCTCCATCCTTCTTTCTTCAGTGACGTCGCGCAGGATAAAGAGTTCGCCCAGTCCATCGTCCCCTGCGTCAGGAGAGACCTGCCCCCGGATAATAACGTCGAGGATGCGGCCGTCCTTGGTCATCCGCTGGGTTTCAATGGTGTCGTCCTTATTCCTCAGAAGCCTCCTCAGATCATCGAGGGTCTGTTCCTTCAGCCCGGGGGGGATAAAGGGGATGCTCTTTCCGATCAGTTCCTCCAGGGTCCACCCAAAGACCTCGGTAAAGGCGGGATTGACATAGGAGACCTTTCCGCCCAAGGTAAATACCACCATGGGGTAGGGCACAAAGTCGAGGAGATTCCGTGTCCTCCTCCTCGCCTTTCTCCCCTTCTGGAATTCCTTTTCATACCGACGCTGGGCCTCCCTGAGCGCACTCCTGGTCTTGAATTCCTGAGTGACGTCCCGGGCGAGGCCGCGAAAGCCCATCTTCCGGCCTGCATGATTTTTCATCAGATAGGCGGAAAGCTCGATAATCCGGGGCAGGCTGTTTCGGTCTTTTATCTCCCACACGAGGTTGGAAAACCCCCCGTGGCCGACCCAGACCCGGTTCATGGCCTCATGGAGTCTTCGGGCAGACCCCTCATCCATGAAACTGGCGAAATTCCGGCCTTGAATCTCTTCCCTCGCATATCCCAGGACCTGGCAGAAGGCATTGTTGAACCCCCGGAGATTCCCATTCGTATCGGTCTCATAAAAACCCTCGCCCGCCACCTCGATCATCTCGCGAAACGGGTGGACCGATGCTTCTCCTGCCCCCGGTGCAGCATTCACGACCCCTTGTCCCGATTCAGTGTCTTTTGTGCCGTTCATCTTTCGCCTCTTTTCCTATTTTTCACGGACCCTGGCATTGCCGGACGATTTAGTGACTTGTTTCCTAATGTTCTGTCACAAAAACAAGAAGATGATTGTGAGAGGGTGACGTCTTCAATTTGGAGTAATGGAAGTATGGAATGATGGAATAATGGGTTTAAGGAAAAAAACCTTTCCTGGATGATCCAGGTTCCTTTCCCAACCTTCCAGTATTCCAGTATTCCAACATTCCAGATGTCTGGCAACATCGAACCCCCTTGATAATAAAAAGTCATTCGAGAGCCACTTTGTTTGCAGTTGCCCGCTTTAGTTGATCTGACCGTATCTTCTCAATAAACCGGGGTGAATACTTTCTCCAAAGACTTCCTGGATTCCGGCCTTCGCCGGAATGACGGGGGGTTGGGTTTTTTCGTC
>JAWOIH010000386.1:0-3600 GCA_046484725.1 Candidatus Desulfacyla sp.
AAGGCCTCCTTTTTCGATTCTCGGCCGATCTCCGTGTGTTGTCAATGGGCGGGGCGCCGGTAACCAGCGATACGGCCGACCTGTTCGGGGCCGATGGGTATGCGGACAGCGCCGGCAATGCGGTGCACGAGGCCATCAAGATGATCGGCCGGCTGAGGGAGATGCAGGCGAAGTAGATTGAATCGTGAATAGTGATCATTGAATATTTGCTGTCGAGTTGCACGGAAATCCAACAGGGAGCCGAGGAGTTTGTTAAATGGGCGAAAGCGGTAAGGTGAAGGTAATTTTCCAGCCGTCAGGGAGACGAGGAGAGGTTGACAGGGGGATCAACATCATTGAGGCATCGCGGCGTCTCGGGGTGGACATCGAGACCCTGTGCGGTGAAAAGAGGGTCTGCGGCAAATGCAAGGTCCGGATTGAAAAGGGATCGTTCGAAAAGTTCGGGGTGGTGTCGGATCCCGGTCATGTCAGCGCCTGGCAGCAGGAGGAGGCCAAATTCATCACCCCCGAGCAGCGGGCGGCCGGATATCGCCTGGGATGTGTGGCGGAGATCCGGGATGACATACTGGTCTTTGTCCCCGAGGAGTCGAGGGCCGGCAAACAGGTGGTGAGCAAGGCGGCCCGGGATATCGAGATCAACTGGAATCCGGCGGTCAAGCTCTATACCGTGACAGTGACGCCGCCCACCTTTGAGGACCCGTTAGGCGATTTCGAGCGAATGACCCAGGCCCTGGAAAAAGACTTTGGGCTCAAAAATCTCGACATCGACTGGTTCGCCCTGCGGGATCTTCCCAATGTCATCCGAAAAGGGAGATGGACCATCACCGCCGCTGTCTGGATGGACAAAGAAATCATCAAGCTCTGGTCTGGGAGGGTCGAGGATTACTATGGCCTGGCCATTGATGTGGGGACCACCACGGTGGCCGCATACTTTTGCAACATGAGGACCATGGAGGTGCTGGATACGGTCTCCATGATGAACCCCCAGTGCAAATACGGTGAAGACGTCATGTCGCGGATCACATATCACATGCAGACTCCTGGCGGCCTGCAGCGAATGAGCGACGACATCATCGAAGGTCTCAATGAACTGGTGAAGAAGGCCTGCGAGGGGACCTATCCGCCAATAAAAAAGAAAAAGGATGAGGACGGAAAAGTGGTAAAGGCCGAAAACGGCCAGCCCGTCATGGTGGAGGATCCTGAAGAAGGAAAGACCTACCTGCGGCTCGAACCCTCTGACATTGTCGATCTGACCCTGGGCGGGAACACGGCCATGCACCACATCCTCCTCAAGCTGGATCCTCAGTACGTAGGCCTGGCCCCCTTTCCGCCCGTGGTTCACCGAAGCCTGGATATCAGGGCACGGGACCTCGGGATCGGGATCAACAAATCCTCGAGGGTATTCATCATGCCCAATGAGGCTGGTTTCGTGGGGGCTGACAACGTGTGCGTGCTGGTGTGCGAGAAACCTAACCGGAGCGAGACGCTCCAGCTCATCATCGACATCGGCACCAACGGCGAGCTGGTTCTGGGAAACAAAGACAAGCTCATCTCGTCGTCCTGCGCCACAGGCCCGGCCCTGGAAGGGGCCCAGTTGGCCTTCGGCATGCGGGCCGCGCCGGGGGCCATCGAACGGATCCAGATCGATCCGGAGAGCCATGAGGTGGATTACAAGGTCATCGGCCGGGAGGCATGGCTGAAATATTCCAAGCCGGAAGAGATGAAGACCAAGGGGATCTGCGGGTCCGGGATCCTGGATGTCCTGGCCGAACTCTACCGGTCCGGCGTGGTGGAAAAGAGCGGCAGGTTCTCCAAAAAGCAGAAATCCAACCGGTTTCGAACGAACCCGGACAATCCCAAACAGAAGGAATTTGTCATTGCCTGGGCCAACGAGACCTCCATCGACAAAGACGTGGTGATCACCCAGAAGGACATCCGTCAGATCCAGTTGGCCAAAGGGGCGCTTTACACCGGGTGCAAACTCATGATGCGGCGCATGGGGATCGATAAGGTGGACACCATCAAGATCGCTGGGGCCTTCGGCACCCACGTAGACAGGGAAAAGGCGCTGATCATGGGCCTGTTCCCCGATTGTGAGATCGAGAAGATCCTATCCGTCGGAAATGCGGCCGGCGATGGCGCGAGGGTGGTTCTCCTCGACCGCGACATGCGTGCGGAGGCCAACTGGATCTCCCGTAATGTGGAGTACATCGAGCTGACCGTAGAGGCTGATTTTGAAAAACAATTCATGGAATCCATGCAGATCCCCCATATGACGGACCCGTTCCCCCACCTGGAAGGACTGGTGCCGGAGGAGGTCCTGCATCAGAAATAGGACTGGGTGCTCGATACCGTATAATTGAACTGATGGGATTGGAGATATAGTCTGATGACCTCAGACCACTGACCTCTGGCCGCTAATGCTGGAGGGACTGTAAGCTTGTTCTTGGCTACCAAAGATGATGATTGATCGCCTTACCTGAATTATTCACGCTCCAGACACACTTCTTTTCCAGTATGCATCTCCAAAGGCCACAAAAAACAAAACCCCGTTCTCCATCTGCACGGAGAGACGGGGTCTTTGGGCAAAAATCTGTTGTTACCATCTTCTTTTCCTCTCGTAACTATCCTGGTGCGGCTTTGATCCGATTTGGAGGGGCCATGCACACTTACGGCAGGACACTATTCGTAATAGAGCGCTTCTGCAGATAAGCCCGAGCCATGGGTTCAAAGAAGACAAATTGTGTAAATGTTCACACTGGAAAACTCGTGCACCCCACTGGCGCATACGTTAAGGAAAAACGGTGGCCGATTGAAGATAGGGCTGTTAGAGACGGCGGTCTCTTTAACATGGGGTGGCGTAGACAGAACATTGAGAATGGATAAAGAACAAAATACGAAAGAATTAAAACAACCTGTGATATTTCTCAGTGACCCCGCAGCTTGAGCGAGGGTGGAAATTGAATCCGCCAGTCAATTATCCGAAATGGCAAGATATGTTTTGGAAAGCTCAAAAATTTCGGGGCATCAAAAACGTGATATAACCTTACTTATGTTGTGAGACTGGTCATGTTCTGAGAATCTAATTCCGTCGCATTTGAAACGATCCATTCCCTCATTTTATTCCACCAAAAGCCAATATCCTCAATTAGTTGGCTTGTGCGCTTTTTTAGGCATCCTTCAGAAAATATCTTGTACAAATAGTGTACAAAAATAGGTTTCCCAAGAAAAAGGGGTTACGTTTTAAATTTACGTAACCCCTTGTTTTTTTTGGTGGAGCTGATCGGGATCGAACCGACGACCTCATGACTGCCAGTCATGCGCTCTCCCAACTGAGCTACAGCCCCCTGATTTTTTCAATCATTCAGGTCGTGTCCTGTCGTTAAAAGACCGACCTGCCGAATGACGGGAATTTTATAGCAGGAAGCGTGGGGCCGTGTCAATATGATATTGACATTCTTTTATACTTTTTAGTATAGTTCGAATTTTTAAAAAAGGGGAAAAAAAGCCGGAGTGGTGAAACTGGTAGACGCGCTGGACTCAAAATCCAGTGATCCTTGCGATCGTGTCGGTTCGATTCCGACCTCCGGCACCATTAAA
>JAWOIH010000400.1:0-12735 GCA_046484725.1 Candidatus Desulfacyla sp.
CTTTCTCTATCCTATACACATGGGCCTCATCAGTGTAGAAGAAGGCCTTTAGCCAACATGCTAATCGTTGCTCAGAGTGCAAGGTTAGAGAAAAACGGATCTTGCCTTTCCGCAACATGAGCATGCGTATTAATAGGCCTAACCGCGAAGCGGAAGATCGGCGATGCCGCATTGACACAACAGCCTGATTCCCTTATATTCGTTCACGGAAATGCAGGGAGCTGGTTCCCAATTGTCCTGAAAGGCCTGCCGCTATTCTCAGAGGAAACACATGAATTTCACCCCGCTGGAAGACTATATCAAGGAAAACTGCAGTTCTGACGTTGACCTGAAGGAACCCGCCTTTCAAGTGCAGCGCTACAGAAAGAACGACGTTATCTTCTCCGAGGGATCTAAGGGGACTGCGGCCTATGTACTCAAAGCCGGGCGGGTTGAAATATCGGTCAAGGCCAGAGGAAAAAGGGTGGTCCTGACGGTGTTGCGGGAGCAGTCCGTATTTGGCGAGATGGCCCTCATTCTTGGGGAGCATAAAAGAACGGCAACGGCAACGGCGCTTGAGGATTCGGAAATCGCCAAGATCCCAAAGGCTGTTTTTGACAAATATATGAGGGATTCCCCCACATTTATTTCCACCTGTCTCATTGCCATTGCACGCCGCCTGCAGGAGACCACCGACAAGGCATCGACAAACCCGGACATCTTTATGGGTGTGGCCCAGATCCTGAACCTTTTCTGGGAACATGACCAACGAGCGCTTTCTTATGAAAAGACCATCGCGGGACTATGGAAGGCCCTGTCAAAAGGAAAGGCGCAGATCACCAACATAATCACCATGATGGAAAATCTGAATCTCTTGCGGGTTGAGACCGGCGAGAATCGAGATAAAACCATTCACCTTATCGGCGAGAAGGACTTCATAAAAAGGGCCATGAGCATCCATCATATGCTTGCGCACTATTCGAATTCAGATGAAATGCAGGGATAGGCTCGCAAGCCCTGCATCAACTGCAAACCTACTTTCCTGAGAGGTGTCTCCACATGGCCTCGGCCTGCTTTTTCCCCGTGGTTGCTTCCTGTTCAACGGGGAGGTCCGGGCTGCCGCCCCTGAGGCGGGCGATCCGTTCCTCAAGCGGCGGATGGGTGGAGAAGAGGTGCATGAGGCTCCCTCCGGAGAGGGGATTGACAATAAACATGTGGGCCGTGGAGGGATTGGCATGCATGGGGAGCCTTCGGGATGCGGCCCCCAGTTTTTCAAGGGCATTGGCCAAGCCTTCGGGATTCCCTGCAAGCCGTGCCCCGGTGGCGTCGGCCAGATATTCCCGGGACCGGGAGATGGCCATCTGGATGAGCATGGCCGCGATGGGCGCCAGTATGGACATGAGGATCAGGCCGACGGCCCCGAGACCCCCGCCGCCCCCTTCCTCATCCCTGGATCCGCCCCCGAAGAATGCCGACCAGCGGGCCATGGAGGCCAGGATCATAATGGCGCCCGCCATGGTGGCCGCAATGGAACCGATCAGTATATCCCTGTTTTTGATATGAGACATCTCGTGGGCCAGCACCCCCGTGGCCTCCTCGTCATTCATGGTTTTGAGGAGTCCCTCGGTCACGGCGATGACCGCGTGCTCCGGATCCCGCCCGGTTGCAAAGGCATTGGGGGCTTCCTCCGGAATAATATAGATCCGCGGCACGGGAAGTCCCGCATTCTGGGCCAGCTGGCTGACCGCATGGTACAGGCCGGGGAACTCGTTGGGGCCCACTTCCTGTGCCCGGTACATTTTGAGAACGATCTTGTCTGAATACCAGTAACTGAAGAAATTCATCCCCATGGCCAGGACAAAGGCCAGGAGCATTCCCTGTTTCCCCCCAAAGAGACCGCCGATAAAGACAATAAGGGCCGTCATGACACCCAGCAAAAGGGTCGTCTTGAACCAGTTGCTCATTTACACTACCTCCTTCGATTATGGGGAAAAAGATAAGGATGGAAGGCCGTTAGTCAATAGAACCCGGATCGGGCTACAGTGTTCATTCAATGGGTCCTGATATCTCTGCGGTTCGCTCCTTATATCACGCCATCTCCTCCGCTGTCTTCATGAATTCTTGAATCGCTCGAATGCCTGGAATGCCCTGCCATCCTCTGCCATTCATGCACTTGAGCGCCGCTGCGGCAGAGGCAAATGCCATGCACCTGGCCATGGTCCACCCCTCAAGCAATCCAAAGATATACGCCCCGTGATACACGTCCCCGGCCCCGGTGGTGTCCATGGGAACCACGGGAAACGCGGCCTGCCGCACCATTCCGGCCTCATTGAGCCCGATGGATCCCCTGGCGCCCAGGGTGATCACCACCTGCCGGGGTCCCATGTCCCTCAGCCTTTTAAGGGTCGATTGATACGAGCCCCCGGATCCAGCGAGGGATTCTGAAAACGCCTCCGATGCAATCAGGACATCGACCCGTTTTACCAGGTCCAGGGAGCCCTCCCTCAGGGTCCCCGCGTCCATGACCACGGTGATTTGCCGTTGTTTGGCCTGTTGGGCCGCCTCCGTGCCGGCGTCCACCATCAATCCGTCCAGATGCAGGATGCGGGCATCGGGAAAGCGATCCAGCGACACCTCTTCCGGGGTGAGCTCGGGGGCGCTGCTGCGGCTCCAGAAAATGGTTCGTTGTCCCTCACCCTTGGTGACGGCGATAAACGCAAACTGGGAGGCGCGGCCCCGGGTGATTTTCAAACAGGATGTGTCCACCCCCTCTTTTTTGAGGGTATCGACGATCTGAACGCCGAATGGATCATCGGAGATGCTTCCCAAAAAGGAGGTGGAGATCCCTGATCGCGCCACAGTGACCAGGGCCGTGGCCGCGGGCCCCCCGCAACTGGTAAACAACCCTTCCAGCTCTGTCTTGCTGTCCTCGGCCGGATAGCCTGGAACGCGGCCCACATAATCCACGCATGCCTGCCCCAGCCCGACCACCTGAATCCGTTCCGATCTTCCCTCCACCATCCCTGCGCCCACGTCTCTCCAATCGTGCCTGATCACCGGAGAGCCCCTCCCCTTCCGCATTCCGAGTTCCGCGTTCCACCTTCCACGTCCTTCCCGCCCGACGGCAGGGTCCATTCATGCCCTGAGCCTGACAGCGGGCCTCATATCACCTCTTTCCGATCACCCCGTACCGCTGGTCACTGCGGGAGATGCCCAGCAACACCTCTTGCAGCATCTCATAGAGGGCCTTTCGGGACGATGTCCTCTGTTGATCGTCATGGCCGCGGACCGCAGTGTAAAACGCCTGGCAGGTCTTCCGGTTCCTGTCATTCCATTCAAAGGTAAGGCCGGCCTTGGCCGTCCCTTTGGAACCATGTTCCTCAATGGGGAAATCCCGGCGTCCATGGGCCCAGTTGATGATGTGGGAATAATAGATCAGGGCGCGATCCAGGAGTACGTAGGCGAACTGGATGTTCTCTATCGGCCCGACCTGGATCTGCTCTCCGCCCAGGCTCAGGCCTTTGACTTTGATCCTCGCCAGGCGCTTCCCCCCTCCCAGACCCATCCACCCGGCCCCTAAGAGACCCCCTATGGCGGTAAAGATGCCAAAGGTCAATCCGGCCGCCGCAACGTCCAGAACCGCGCCCGCGGCGCCTCCCGCCATTCCGGCCGCGGCAATGAGTTGTCTCGGGGCAAGGCCCAAAAACTGCCAGGTCTTCCTGCTGAAAAGGTTTTCATTCAGAATGGAATGGGCCGGGAGGGAATAGTTGAAGATGTTGTGCTTAAAGAGCTTCCGGATCTTTTGGTGCGCCTTTTCCTCAATTTTTTCAATGGCCGATGCATATTCCTTCTGGAGCTTCTCCCTCAGGGACTTCTCGTTGGCGGTTTCCGCAAAAGAACGGGTAATGGAATAGGTCAGGGATGTCTCCAGCAAATCGCAGATGATGTGGGCGGTCATGGCATTGCGCTGCCGCCAGTCCTCCTTGAATGCGGAGATGACCCTCTCCAGCGCGGGTCCCCAATCCTGATCAATCCCTTTCAGACTTTCAAGGAGTTCGATCCGTTCCGCGTAGGTTGCCTTATTGGCATTGAATACCCGGACTGCATTAAAATTTTTCCGAAACTCGCTCTTCCACGTCTCCAGGTACGCGGTTTCATCCTCCTTGCAGTTGATGACGGCCATGCGGGGCCGCCCGGTCAGGCGAAGGACTTCCATCTCTGCCAGGTCCACGTTCCGGACCGGCCTGGACCCATCCACCACATAGATGACCCCGGCGCCTCCGGCGATCGGTTCGATCAGCCTCCAATCATCTCTGAAGTCCGGATCTCCGGCATGGGTTTCGAGGTAGGCAGAGAGGATACGGCCGGGATCAGCCCGGTAATTTTTCATCCAGTTCACGGTCTTTTTCGGATTCTGAAACCCGGGCGTGTCGATGAACCGAATAATCTCCATCCCATCGATGACAACCGGGAATGTCTGACACGCCACGGTCTCCCCGGGATAGGGGGTGACCCGGACCGTGTCGTCTTCAGCCAGCGTGGATACCACCGCAGACTTCCCTTCATTGGGATGTCCGACAATGGCAAATTCCGGAATACCGTCAATTATCATGGGCCGTGAGTCTTTCCATCCCGAGGTAGGGATCTCCCAGGGCTGTCAGTTTCTGATGCCATGCCGTCCAGTCCTCGTCTTTAATCTGCGTGAAAACGGCTCCCTGTTGAGGCCTGCCCATGAGGCCCACCCAGATCATGGCGGTGTCCCCTACGGCCCTCCGCAGGTCCTGAATGAAACGGAGGTTTTCCCGGATGGGCGGCTGCCAGGCCTCCTGCACGATCAGGAGGCTTTGCAGCGTGCCCTCTTTCCGCATGCGGGAGAGTTCCCGGAGGATCTTTTCATCCCCCTTCATATCCTCACCAAATCTAAATGTCTCCTCGATGGAACCGCCCAGGGTCTTAGAAACGACGTTCGTCAGATGACCCTCTCGACAGGCATCAAAGATGTCGTCGGGGATCAGCGCGACGACGCCCTTCTGCTTAAGAGCCTCGCCTGGGTCCACGTCTACGGGCGGAAACGCCTGGACGGCATCTCTCCGATCCGTGCCTGCTCCCGGCGACAGCGGAAAACGTCCTTCCGTGGCGACCAGGGGCGTGGTCAAGCGGTGCAGCAGCCGAATACACGCTGCATGACTCAGCTCCACCCTTGAAAGCGCCGTCCTTTCAAAGATAAGGCCCATACCCAGCAGTATCAATCTCGGCGCCAGGCCATAGGTGAAAACGGCCAGGCAGAGAAAGGGCCACCAGGAGACCAGGTCCTGGGTTGCCAGATGGTAGATGCCGTCCTTCAACACCATGTGACTCCCCTGGATCTGTGAGAGGGAAGGGTAGGCCGCCTCCGCCGATACGAGCCAGGACCAGGGGAGCGCAATGATCTGCACCAGCCTGAATACGGCCTGCGCACTGAACTGCACGGTAGACTGCCATCCAAAGGCAATATCCGATCCCACAACCTTCAGAAGGGTGGCGCCCAGAACGCCGACATTGAACCCGACGCCGAATATCTGGGACAGGATAAATACCGGCCAGTAAAAGAGTGAGCCATAGACCTGTCTCTTCCCTCTGATGAGGCCCATGGCCGCCCCGAGGCTTCCCCTTTTTGAGCCGTCCAGGCCCTTGAGCGCGCCCTGTTTCATCCTGACGATCCCTCGGGTCATAAGACCGCTGACCAGGGTAAAGACGACGGAGCCTCGGAAGGGCGATCGTCTCATCCTTCGAATAAAGTGGATCCCGATGAGAAACAGCACCGCCAGGCATTGGGAGAGAACCAGCCCTGCCAGATACACCGAGACATTCAGGGGTTCGGTTCCTTGATAGTTTAAGAGCGAAAAAGCCAGTCCCGCCCCTGAAAAAACCCCCACGATCAAGAAACCGTATCCCATGAGGCGGTAGGTATCGGCAAAGAGTTCTCCAGGCAAAGGCCCTTTCAGATCATCGACAGACCTCTCCATGTTTCTTCGTTCTTCAAGCCACGACCGAATGATACGTTCCGGAGGTGCCTTCTCCTTTTCCTTGTCCAACGGTCTGATCCGTTGCAGATAGATTTCCCGATCCCGTTTGGCTAAAGCGGACTGGGCCGATTCGTCTTGTTCACGATCGTCACGCTCAAGGAAATATTCCAGATCGATGAGGTCCTTCATCGACCAGATTGGTTTTCTCATCCCGGTCTGTCTCCACACGTCTACGGACAACGGTCATCCATATGCCTTGCAACCTGCTGCCAATCCCGGGCATAAGCCGTTGTTTTCTCTAAAAAGAACTATAGGAGAATTATCAGCGCGTGTCAAACCGCATGTAAGGGTTCAAGGGTTCCGGGTTTCCCGCTGCAATGGGATTCACGCTTAAAATCAAAGAAATGGACGAAGCCGGGCGCTGTGAATCGGTGGATAGGATGCAAACGTGGGTTCCGGAGACAAAAGATTCCCTTGAACCCCTGAACCCCTGGCCCAGACCGATGGTGGCAGCTATGACCGACAATCGTTGTGCAAGGCTTCTCGCATGCACACGCTGAGAATTTTCCAGTGAGTCGCGCCAGGGCGGGCTTGGAACCTGTGGACGCTTACCAAACAGGGTTGTGCAGACAAATGACCTTGACTTCAGCACCCCCTTTGGCTTAAGCCTGAGACAGCTCTCAGAGAGGAAGGATGCGAAAGTCAGCATTTTCAATGAACATGAATAAATCATTATCTGTCATATCCGGGATCACTATCGAGAGGCTGGACTCAGGTTCGGTTCGAATATGCTGGAAGACGCAACGCCCGGAACACGGCGTTGCCATTTATTCCGCGAACAGGCCTTCCATGGCCGCCTCTGGTTTCAGCCCCGCCGTCAGGGTTGCCGGGACGAACCGGGCCGAGATCGACGGACTGGATCCGGATCTCCGCTATTACTTCCGGGTGGTTCCCGACGGCGAAAAAGGCCTCGTGATTGCCGAGCGGCGGGTGGATCTGGAGGGGTCTGTCAATTTCCGTGATCTGGGAGGCTATGAGACCGTCGATGGTCGTCGCATCCGGTGGGGCCGGGTCTTCCGTTCGGACAGCCTGGCCAGACTCACCGAGAGAGATCAGGTGAGGGTGGCACATCTGGGGCTGCGGCTCGTTATTGATTTTCGCACCCTCAACGAGGTAAGGAAATCCCCGGACCGTTTGCCCCAAATGGCGTCCCTGTCCTATTTGAATCTTCCCATTACCCACGGGGAGTTTGATTTTGTGGGCGCTGTGGAACGGATTAAAAAGGGGGACGATACCTGGCTCACTCCCGGCTTCATGGTGAAGGGTTATATTCAGAACGTGGATGAATTCCCTCGTATATGGGGCGAGGTCATTTGGCGCTTGACGCAGACGGAGAACCGGCCTCTCCTCTTTCACTGCACCGGAGGAAAGGACCGGGCCGGGACCTGCGCCGCACTCATCCTCCTCGCCCTCGGGGTCCCTGATGAAACGGTGATCGAGGATCACCAACTCTCAAACCGCTTTATCGCGAATCTGATCAAAAAGGTCTATGAGCGGATCGCCGCCTATGGGGTGGACCCTCAAAAGCTTTCCCCCTATTTTACGGCACCCCGGGAATGCATCGTCTCTCTCCTCGGGCATCTCCGCGAGACCTATGGCTCTCCTGTGGATTATCTGAAAAAAGCGGCCGGGCTGACCGACGAAATCGTGGCCCTGCTCAAGGATGAACTCCTGGAATAATGCGCACAGGATTTCGTCCTGCGGTGACAATGCCGGGCGTCAAGCGGCGTCTTTGAGAAAATATTGGTGGTATTCCTCCTCACTCAGATAGCGCTTCAACAGTCGCGCGAGTAGATCAAAGAGTTCCTCCATGTCGGCCTGGGACATCCGGTCTCGGATAAGGGCCATGACATCGTCGTCAGAGAATTTTTGCAGGTAAAGGATCAGCGCGCATTCATCCAGTTTGCGGTCAAGACCAAACCCCACCAGACCGTCGTATGTTTCTACAAATTGGTGATGATGTGTTGCCATCAGAATCCCAGGGACTCATTGATCAGGATCACCGATATATCGCTCAACATGGGCCTGCGGTGAAGGATGAGCGTGGCGCGGCAGATCCGCTGGGGGGCGTTGCAGTCGCTGCATACGCCGGTCTCGGCACAGGGTGTTTCCATGCCGAGGCTCCTGGCCCGCATGGGGGCGGCAACCTCCCTGACCCTTCTGAGGGCCGATTCGAGGTCCGGCGTCACCTTGTTCATGCCGGCCACGACACAGACTTTTCTGGGGCCGAAGGTCATGGCATTGGTGCGGTTGCCGATGCCGTCCACATTGATGATCTCGCCCGTTGACGATATGGCATTGGCGCTGCAGAGGAAGCAGTCGCATCTCCCCTGCTGGAGCCGTATCTCCAAATCCTTTTCCTTTGCGAGTCCCGTCTGCCAGTGGTCGTACAGGGTCTTGCCCTTGGCCTTCAGCGCTTCCATGAGACCTAATGACCGCGTGGTGTCGGATCCCCCGAAGCCGAAGGTCTCGTAGTCTGTAATCATGCCGAGGATCAGTTCCCTGGCCTCATCCCGCGAAGGGACAAAATGGGCGTCAAACCCGTGTTTTTTCAGGTTCTTGACGCAGATTTCCCCTGACTTCTCCCACAGCCACGACTGGTAGGTATTCTCCATAATTAACTCTCCTTCCCTCTCCTTACCTGAATGAGCTCCGCCACAATGCTCACCGCGATCTCCTCGGGGGTCTCCGCCCCGATCTCGATCCCGATGGGAGAATGGACTCTGGCGAGGTCCTCTTGTGTGAATCCTTCGGCTGACAGGGCCTGATAAATGAGTCCCCTCTTCTGCCTGCTGCCGATCATTCCGATGTACCCGGCCCTTGTCCTCAGGGCCTGGGCAAGAACCGTTTTGTCTCCCATATGGCCGCGGGTCACGATGACCACGTAGGAAGCCCTGTCCACATGCAGCGGTTCCATGACGCCTTCGAAAGGGATGCATCGTACCTCGGCCGCCTCCGGGAAACGAGTGGGATCGGCAAAGTCCCCCCTGTCGTCAATGACCGTCACCTGGAATCCGACCTTGGCCGCCAGGGGGACGATCTGTCTGGATACGTGCCCGGCCCCAAACACGTAAAGGAACGACGGGGTTACCGCCGGCTCCAGCAGAACCTCGACGCTGCGGCCGGCGTCGTCCGTCATTTCGGAAACCGACAGACGCCTCGCCCCCCCGAGCTCATTTCTCCCCTGTGAGACGGCTGCTTCTATGGCCCGGGCCCCCGGAAGGGACCCGAATATCTCCCCGGTCTTCCTCAGAAACAATTTGGGAATGGCGTCATCCTCCCATCGTTTCGGGTCAATCAGCGTGATCAGATGGCCGCTTTGTCCATCCCGGAGGTCCTCCGCCACCCTTCGGAACAGGGTGGCACAGGCCGGATTGCGTGCCGCGACCGGCTCCAGAAAGACCTCCACCCGGCCCCCGCAGAGCATATCGGTCTCGGCCACATCCGTGCCGTCGAGCGAGAAATGGAGGCGGACCGGACGCCCTGTCTCAAGGACCTGTTCGGCCTCTTTAAGCGTCCGAGCCTCGAGGATGCCCCCGCCTACGGTGCCTATAAACGACCCGTCATCCCTGATCAGACACTTGGTCCCAATCCCACGGGGCGACGGGCCTGCCTGCCGGATGATGGTGGCCATCACCCCGGACCGCCCCTCGTCAAAAAGATTTTCAATCGCCTCGTATATCTCGTCCATATGTTATTCCCGAACCGGAATTGCGAATCTCTTAATCGCTACGTTCCCAAATCTGTCATCCCCTATCAGCACGCGGTAGGTCTTTTTCAGCAACGACCCGATGACAACCCGTTCGATCGGTTTACAGGGTAACCTCAGCAACCGGCGGGCCAGGTCTTCCGCGTCCTGGTCCTGCCTGAGAAGGTCTGCCTTATTCAAGAATGCAATCCGTCTTGCGAATTGGGGGGTCCCTTTGAAGAGGCCCTTCGGTGACTGAAAGACCTTGGCAAGAGCGCTCGGGATGAGTGTGTTCCCCTCATCCAGGCCTGTCAGATCCTTGAAAAGCGCCAGCCTGAAAACCACTCCGGGATCGAGCGGCATACCCATGGCCTCCAGACCTATCATGGCGATCACCAGGGTTGCGGAAGCGGGGATGACGGGCTCTTGCTCGGCCGGCGTCTTTACCGGCCTTCCCGCTGCCCCGTCCGCCTCTCCAATCACATAGTCAATGTCGACATCCCTAAAAAGGGCATCCGCTGTTTCAGGGCTTATTCCCTCTACCTTGCCGGTGTCCAGGGGCCGTTGGGCCACAAAGGCATGTCCCTTTTCCCTGAGGCCTTCTTTCAGGCGGTTGAAGTCCCGTGTCCCGGAGGGGCAAAAAACCCGGCAGGGAGCTCGATCAGCCTCCTTTTGCCAGACCTTGGTGGTGGTTGTTGTGACTACGCGCTTTCCAAAGGCCAGGAGCTCTTCGGCCATGGCAAAACAGAGGGAGGTCTTTCCGCCTCCCCCCACAATGGCCACGTGTTCTCTATCCTTAAGATCCAGGGCGGCAATCAATCCCCTCATTTTTTTCTGAGCACCCTGCTGTCGCCGACCCTGACCGTTATCTGCCTTAAGTCAAAGTATTCGATGAGGGGGATCGTGTATTTTCTGGAGGTCCCTGTCATATCCTTGAACTGCGGCGTCGTAATCTCCCCGTGGGTTTTCAGGAAGGCCACCAGCTTTTCCTCCAATGCATCGACCGCCTTCCGATCGAAATAGAGATCTTCCTTTACCTTCAGGAGGTGCCCATCCTTGACCATGACATCCAGGACCTCTGAGGCCGTATTCCCGGGGAATTCCTCTTTCAGCTCTTTGAAGTAGGGGGGCTCGAGTCCGCTTTTGGCATAGATCGTTTCCAGCTTTCGGCGTGCCTCCTTTTGGTCCTGGGCCAGGGTAACTTTATGTGTTTTCAGGCGAACGATCTCCTTTTCCTGAACCACATCTCCCTCTTGTGAGAGCTGATTGATCAGATAATTGAATAGTTTCGGGTTTTTGGCAGTGGACGTCCGGGACCGCAATTCCTCCTTGAGCAGCCCGGTTTTGAGGGGAAAATTTTTGTGATAGGTCTCAACAGTCTCCATGACCTCATCCCTGGCCTTCTGCAGAAAATCGGCATGGATGAGGAGGGAACGTTCTTTGTCAAACTGGATGATGCGTTTCTGGGCCTTCAGGGCCTTGAGCGGCTCGGCCAGCTTTTTTCTGCTGAGATTCGTCAGAAAGGAGAGTTCGGACTCTTCCACGCCATGGAACCGGCCCAGGGCCACAAACAGCTCCACCGACTCCTTTTCCCCCCCTGTATGGAGCGATTTGAGCTGTGACAGGACCCCCTCGGAAAACCTCTTTTTCTTGCTTGGAAGGGGGTTCAGAATTTCGCCGCCGCCGATGGTCTGGACGGGTGAATAACTTCTGAGCACGTAGTGGTCTCCCTTGAGGACCGCAGTAGGTGCATCCAGACGTATCTGGGCGAAACAGGTATCGCCGGGATTCAGCTCATCCCTGTCCAGGAGGATCAAGGTCGAGATAATTTCGGCCGTCCCGGCATGAAAACGGACCTTTGCCCGGTTTTTCAGCTTGCGCGGGGCGCTCGGCAGATGGTCAAGGACCACGTCCACCATGTAAGTGGGCCTCAACGAGTCCTTGGTAGCCACGATATTTCCCCTGCTCAGCATCATCTTCTCGATCCCTTGGAGATTGATGGCCGTCCTCAGACCCGCTCCCGCCTCTGTGACCTCCTTATTGTGGATATGGAGCCCCCGTATCTTGGAGGAAGTACCCTGAGGATAGACGGTCACATCGTCGCCCGTGCGGATCTTCCCCGATACGCTGGTCCCGGTAATGACGGTGCCGAAACCCTTCATGGTAAACACCCGGTCAATGGGCAGCCGGAAGAGGTGCCCGGTGTCCCTTTCAGGGATCTGTTCGACCAACCGGTTGAGGGTCTCGATGAGATTCTCAAGACCTTCTCCAGTAGCAGACGAGACCTCAACCACTGGCGCGTCGGCCAAAAAACTGTCTGAAAGATATTCGGAGACGTCTTCTCTTACCAAATCAAGCCAGTCAGAATCCACCATGTCGATCTTGGTCAATACAACAACCCCGTGCTTGACCCTTAATAGCTGGCATATCTCCAGATGTTCCCTGGTCTGAGGCATGACGCCCTCGTCAGCGGCGATCACCAGGGCGACGATGTCGATGCCCGTGGCCCCGGCGACCATGTTCTTGACAAACTTTTCATGCCCCGGCACATCCACAATCCCAAGGAGTTGGCCCCCCGGCAGCTCCAGGTGGGCGAACCCGAGTTCGATGGTGATACCCCGGGCCTTCTCTTCCTTGAGGCGATCCGTGTCGATCCCGGTGAGGGCTTTTATGAGAGAGGTCTTGCCATGGTCGATGTGCCCCGCTGTGCCTAAAACAATCTGCTTCATTACAACCCCTTGTAATCCAAGTATAAAACTTCACCGGTTGAAGTGGGTGACCCAATCTGACGACAGGGTGTTTTGTGTTCAAAATAGTATGGGACGGGCTTTGGTGTCAAGTCGATTAGCAGCGGATGTCCTGAAAAATTCTGTTGACTCAAACCCGCACGTCTGGTATATATTTTCTTTTAGGAAAACATAGACCGTGTTCCCCGGTGGATCTGCCGGTAGAGTCTCGCCGACGGCGGGATTAACCACTTGGTCGGCAAAGCTTAAAATTGAT